>NZ_VCBQ01000060.1:0-30416 GCF_006386455.1 Paracoccus sp. FO-3
CCCTTGCGGGCCGGCGCGGCCTCGGCCCCCTTCAGCAGCGCGTCCAGCCGCGCCACCACCGCGGCGGCCGAGGGCGCGCGTTCCCCGATGCGCGGCGCCGAAAGCCACAGGATCAGCCCGGCCAGCGGTTCGGGCAGGCCGGTCACGTCCAGGGGCTCGGATTTGCGGCGGATCATTTCGCCGGGCGTCGCGCCGGCAAAGGGCACCTCGCCCCGCGCCGCCGCCAGCAGCAGCGCGCCGAGCGCGTAAAGGTCGCTGGCCGGCTCGGCCTTGCCGTCGAACTGTTCGGGCGCGGC
This sequence comes from Paracoccus sp. FO-3, assembly GCF_006386455.1. Lineage (NCBI taxonomy): Bacteria > Pseudomonadati > Pseudomonadota > Alphaproteobacteria > Rhodobacterales > Paracoccaceae > Paracoccus > Paracoccus sp. FO-3. Next base: position 297 of record NZ_VCBQ01000060.1, read on the forward strand.
ATATTCGTATTTGCCGGCGAACTGGTTGCCGACCACGGTATGCGCCCCGGCGGCGGTGTCCTTGGCGATGCCGAAGTCGATCACCGTCGCGCCCTCGACCCGGCCGTCGCGCAGGATGACATTGTCGGGCGACAGGTCGCGATGCACCACGCCGCGGGCATGGGCGGCGACCAGCCCCTCGGCCACGCGATGCGCGACGATCAGCAAGTCGCGCGTGCCCAGCCTGCGTTCGGCCATCACCTCGGACAGCGCCGGGCCGTCGATGAAGTCCATGACCAGGAAGACATGGCCCTCGGGCGTGCGCGAGCAGTCGCTGTAGCGCACCACGGCGTCGTGCAGGATGTCGCGCATCGCCTCTTCGCGGCGCATCAGCTCAAGATAGCCCTCGTCGCCGGAAAAGCCGGCCGAAAGCGCCTTGATCGCCACCACCCGGCCGGTGACGAGGCTTTTGGCGCGATAGACCTCGCCGGTGCCGCCGCGGCCCAGCACGCCCTCGACGGCCCAGGTGTTGTTGAGCACCTGGCCCTCGCGGAAGATGTCCCCCGGCAGGGCCGGGATCATGGCGACGTTCCCTTTTGCGGCAGGCTGGCCATGGCCGGCTCCTTGCGAAAAGATTTCCGAAAGCCGCGGTTTTGAAATACACTTTCCCCCAGGATCATTTCCCCCCGAGCCTGCCCCTGGCAAGCCCGTTTTATCGCTCCGGTTCTTTTGCCAGCTTTGCAAGGATGGCCAGGATGACGACCGTGACGCCCCGCGCCCCCGCCAGAGGATCCCGAGAAACCGTCAAGCGCAAGGAACTGGTCGGCCGGCTGGATGCGCTGTGCCTGCGGGCGTTTTCCGAAGGGGCGCGCAACGCCAAGGCGCGCGGCAATCCCTATGTCGAGCTGGTGCATTTCATCGCCGCGCTGGCGGGGGCGGCGGATTCGGACCTGGCGCTGATCGCCGCCGCGGCCGGGGTCGATGCGGCGCGGCTGGAGGGCGACCTGGCCCGCGCGCTCGACGCCCTGCCGCGCGGGGCCAGCGCGGTCGAGGAGTTTTCCGACCACATCTTCCACGCCATTCAGGAGGGCTGGACGCTGGCGGCGCTGGAGCGGGGCACCGACCGCGTGCGCTCGGGCGACATCCTGGTCGCCTGCCTCAAGACCCCGGTGCTGGAAGGCTTGCTGCTGCGCATCAGCCCGGAATTCGGCCGCATCGACCCCGACCGCATGGCGCCGGACCTGCCCGGCATCCTGGCCGGTTCGGCCGAGGCCGAACCGGCGGCCCCGCCCGAGCCCGCGCCGGCCAATGTGCCGAAACCGCCCGAAGGGGCGCTGGCGAAATACGCCACCAACCTGACCGAGCGGGCGCGCGCCGGCAAGATCGACCCGGTGGTCGGCCGCGACCCGGAAATCCGCCAGATCATCGACATCCTGATGCGGCGGCGGCAGAACAACCCGATCCTGACCGGCGAGGCCGGGGTGGGCAAGACCGCCGTGGTCGAGGGCTTTGCCCTGCGGCTGGCGCGCGGCGACGTGCCGCCGCAGCTGGCGGCGGTCGATCTGTGGCTGCTGGACATCGGGCTGATGCAGGCCGGCGCCAGCGTCAAGGGCGAGTTCGAGAAGCGGCTGAAATCGGTGATCGACGAGGTGCAGGCCTCGGCGAAATCGGTGATCCTGTTCATCGACGAGGCGCATACGCTGATCGGCGCCGGGGGCGCGGCGGGGACGGGCGATGCCGCGAACCTGCTGAAACCGGCGCTGGCGCGGGGCGAGCTGCGCACCGTCGCCGCCACCACCTGGGCCGAATACAAACAGCATATCGAGAAAGACCCGGCGCTGACCCGGCGCTTCCAGGTGGTGAAGGTCGAGGAGCCTTCGGAAGCCGCCGCGGTCGGGATGCTGCGCGGCGTGGCGGGCGTGCTGGAACGGCATCACCGGGTCGAGATCCTGGACGAGGCGATCGGCGCGGCCGTCTCGCTGTCGCATCGCTATATCCCGGCGCGGCAATTGCCGGACAAGGCGATCAGCCTGCTCGACACCGCCTGCGCCCGCGTCGCCGTCAGCCAGCACGCGACGCCGGCGGAGCTGGAGGATCTGGAGCGCCGCCTGCAGGCGCTGGAGATCGAGGCGGGCATCATCGCCCGCGAGGCCGCCATCGGCATCGACACGACCGAGCGCCAGGCCGCCAACGACGCCGCCCGCGCCGCGGCCGAGGCCGAGCGCGCCGCCGCGCTGGAACGCTGGGAGGCGGAAAAGGCGCTGGTCTCCGACATCCTTTCGCTGCGGGCCGAGCTGCGCGGCGAGGGCATGGCGCTGGACGAGACCGGGGCGGAAGCCGGGGGCGAGGCCGCGGAAATCGCCGCCGAGGGGGCATCTGCCGAGGCTGCGCCCGATGCGCCTGCCGCGGCCGCGCTGTCCGGTGATGCGGATGCCGAAACCCCGGACCCTGACCCGGCCGCGCGGCTGTCGCTGTTGCGCGTCAAGATGGCCGAGCTGGCGGAGCGGCAGGGCGAGCGGCCGCTGATCCTGCCCTCGGTGGACCGGCTGGCGGTGGGGGCGGTGGTGCAGGACTGGACCGGCATCCCGCTGGGCCGGATGCTGGCCAGCCAGACCGAGCGTGCGCTGGGCCTTGCCGGCCTGCTTGCGCAGCGCGTGGTCGGGCAGGACCATGCCATGGCCGCCATCGCCAGCCGCATCCAGACCGGCATGGCCGGGCTGGGCGCGCCGGAAAAGCCGATGGGCGTCTTCATGCTTTGCGGCCCCTCGGGCGTCGGCAAGACCGAGACCGCGCTGGCCCTGGCCGATGCGCTTTACGGCGGCGAGCAGAACCTGATCTCCATCAACATGAGCGAGTTCCAGGAGGCGCATACCGTCTCGACCCTCAAGGGCGCGCCGCCGGGCTATGTCGGCTATGGCAAGGGCGGCGTGCTGACCGAGGCGGTGCGGCGCCGGCCCTATTCGGTGATCCTGCTCGACGAGGTGGAAAAGGCCCATCCCGACGTCCACGAGATCTTTTTCCAAGTCTTCGACAAGGGGATGATGGACGACAGCGAAGGGCGGCGGATCGACTTTCGCAACACGCTGATCCTGCTGACTTCGAACGTGGGCACCGACGAGATCATGGCGCTGACCGATGCCGGCCGCAGCCGGATCGAGATCGACAGCCTGTCGGCCGCGCTGCGCCCGCCGCTGCTGAAGGTGTTTCCCCCGGCGCTGCTGGGGCGGCTGGTGACGATCCCCTACCTGCCGCTTTCGGATGCGATGATCGAGGCCATCGCCGGGCAGAAGCTGGCCGGCATCGGCCGCAGGCTGGCCGCCGCGCATGGCGCCGAGCTGGTGATCGGCACGGGCGTCATGGACCAGATCCGCGCCCGCTGCACCGAGGTCGAATCGGGCGGCCGCATGGTCGACGCCATCCTGACCGGCGCGATCCTGCCCGAACTCAGCCGCCGGGTGCTGGACGCCAGGCTGGAGGGGCGCGGCATCGGCAGGGTGACGGTGACCGGCGGGCCGGACGGCTTTGCCTATGCCTTGGACTGAGGCGTGCCGTGCAGATCCTGGACCAGACCGGCTTTCCCCATCAGATGGGGACCGGCATGGACGTGGCCGGGCAGCCCTACATGCTGCTGGTGGTCAAGGGCAGCTTCGCCTTTCCCGAGCGTGAAAGCGACCCGCCCCTGCCGCTTCAGGACCAGCGCCCGCTGGTCATGGCCGACGAATATACCGGCGCGCCGGGCTTTTCCGCACCGCTTTGGGAAAGCGATTTCGCCTTTCGCAAGCCCCTTTGCGACGTGGTGCTGAACGGCGCCGCCCATGCCCCCGGCGCCCGCCCGGTCGAGCGGCTGCGCGTGGGGCTGGCGGTGGGCAACTGGTCCAAGCAGTTCGACGTGGTCGGCCAGCGCGAATGGCGCACGCTGGGGCCGGCCATTGCCGCGACCCGGCCCTATCCCTTCACGCGGATGCCGTTTTCCTATGATACCGCCTTTGGCGGGCCCGACCGCAGCCGTCCGCCCGGCCCCGACGTGCCGGTCCATGCCGCCAATCCGGTGGGGCTGGGCTGGGCCACCGCCTCGGGCGGCAGTCCGGCGGGCCTCGCGCTGCCCAATACCGAGGCGCCGGGGCAGGAGATCACCTCGCCCTATGGCGACTGGCAGCCGATGGCGCTGGGGCCCTACGGGCGCGGCTGGCCGCTGCGCCTGCCCTATGGCGGCACCTATGACGAGCGCTGGGTGGCGGAAACCGCGCCCTTCCTGCCGCGGGACTTCGACGAGCGTTACTACCAGATGGCGCCCCCCGACCAGCAGATCGTGCCGCCCGCGCCTTTTACGCCGGTGGTGCTGGTGCATCTGACCCCGCGCGGGCGCGAGGCGTTCCGCCTGCCCGACACCCGGCTGCCGTTCCGGGTCTGGCACGGGCGCGACTGCTGCCTCGACACCGTGGCGCTGCCCGACACGCTGGCCATCGACGCCGAGGCGCGGGTCTTGATGCTGAGCTGGCGCGTGCAGGTGCCGATCCGCCGCACCATCGCCGAGTTCTCGCGCGCCTGGATCGGCGCGCCGACCGCCGCCATGCTGCGGGCCGAGCGCGAGGGGCGCGGCTATATCCGCCTGGCGGCCGTTCTGGGCGAGGGCGGGGGCGGGGGCGCGGACGGGGGGAACGGTCCATGATCGGCGTGCTGGCGGCGGGCATGGTCACGGCGGTGGGGCTGGACTGGGCCTCGTCGGCGGCGGCGATGCGGGCGCGGCTGGACGGGTTCGTCGAGACGCGCTTTACCGCACCCGGCGGCTGGCGTATCGGCGCGCCGGTGCCTTTGCCACGCAACTGGATCGGCCAGCGGCGCATGGCGCATCTGGCCGCCGGCGCCTTGGCCGACATTCTGCGCCAGGAACCCGCCGCGGCCGAGGCCGCGCTGATCCTGTGCCTGGCCGAGGAGGGCCGCCCCGGCCGCCCGGTGCCCGATCCCTCGGCGCTGCTGCGGATGCTGTCGCAGATTCTCGGCCTGCCCGAGCGGCGGGCGCATGTGGTGGCGCATGGCCGGCCCTCGGGCTTCGTCGGGCTGGAGCGGGCGCGGCGCATGATCGCGGCGGGGCAGGCGGGGCGGGTGATCCTGCTGGGGCTCGACAGCTACCTGACCGGGCCGGCGCTGGCGCATTACGCGGGGCTGGAGCGGCTGCTCCAGGATGGCAATGCCGACGGCTTCATTCCCGGCGAGGCGGCGGCGGCGGTGCTGCTGGGGCCGGGCGGCGCCCTGCGGCTGACCGGGCTGGGTCTGGCGCGCGAGGTGGCCTTCCTGGGCAACGGCCGGGGCGAGGGCGGCGCGGACCTGCCCCTGCGCGGCGACGGCATGGCCGCGGCCTATCGCGCCGCCCTGGCCGAGGCCGAGACCGACCTTGCCCATGTCGAATACCGCATCTCGGACCTGCCGGGCGAGCAGCATTTCTTCCGCCAGGCGGCGCTGATGACCTTGCGCCTGGAACGCGGCCGCTCGGCCTTCCAGGACCTGTGGAGCCCGGCCGAGAGCCTGGGCAATATCGGCGCGGCCGTGGTGCCCGCCATGCTGGGCATGGCGCTGGCGGCCGTGCGCAGGGGCTATGCGCCGGGCTCGCCGGTGCTGGTCGATGCCTCGGGCGACGACGGCGCCTGCGGGGCGGCGGTGCTGCACGAAGCGCGCGGCGGCGCCCGGCGCGTCTCGGCCGAGGATCGCCTTGCCACGGGGGCGGCACGATGAGCGGGGTTTTCGCCAACGGGCTGGAGATCAGCGGCAAGGCGGTCAACGCCCAGACCATCGCCGCCTTTCCCGACACCTGCTTCACCCCGCCCGAGAACCCGGCGACGCCGCCGGGCGTGCCGGTGCCCTATCCCAGCTTCGGCATGGCCTCGGACACGGAAAACGGCACCGGGACGGTGTTCATCTGCGGCAAGACGGTGAACATCAAGAACAAGTCCGACGTCAGCCGCACCTCGGGGACCGAGGCGGGCTGCGCGGCGAAAAAGGGCATCATCACCTCGAAGAACACCGGCAAGAAATACTTCACCTCGTGGTCGAACGACGTGAAATTCGACGGCGAGCCGGTGATCCGCTTTTCCGACCTCGCCACGCACAACCACGCTTCGCCCGGCGGGCAGACGCCGCCTTTCCCCGAGATCTGCGCGGCGAACCAAGCCTTTGCCGATTGCGTGACGCTGCTGAACAAGCTGGAAATGCAGCTGCACGAACATGGCAAGTCCCCTTGCAAGCATCCCGACCAGTCCGAGCATCCGCTGGAAAACCAGATGATGCAGAAATCGCGGGGCGGCACGAATTATGCCGCCTTTCCTGGCTATCATGTGGACAAGGCGCCCTGCATCTGCATGCGCTCCTTCAACCTGAACCCCGATGGCAGCCCCAAAAGCGGCGCGGGCAGCATGAAGGGGGCGCCGCATCCGATGAAGTCCAAGGCCAACCGCGATCTCTTGAAGAAGAGCCCCAAGCCGACCGTGCGCGAGGCGCTGGACGAGACCAAGCAAGCCTATGGCGATCACCATGACAAGCTGCAACCGCCCACCTCGGAAGAAGAAAAGAAGGCCGCGCTGGAATGCATCGAGGTGGTGATCGTGACCTATCTGCAAAGCGTGGCCAAGCCCAAGCAGAATGCCGACGGCTCGACCAGCCAGCCGTCGACGCAGGACGTCCTGAATACCCAGTTGAGGAATTGACATGGCCGATACCGACACCCCTTCCGGCAATCCCCTGGACGATCTCGACCCTTCCGAGGTGAGGATCGAGGCGGTGGATGCCTTTCACCTGGGCGGCACGCGCTATGCCGCCAGTTTCGAATTGACCGACATCCATTGCGAATTCTCGCGGTCCTTCCTGCTCGACATCGACTTCGGCGAGACGCTGACCTTCACGGTGCGGTTGCAGATCGAGGATGCGATCAATTCCCATGCCACGCTGGCGCCGGACAGGCATGTCGTGCTGGAACTGGGCGGGTTGATCCATGACCTGACGCTTGCGGGCGACAGCGTCACCGCCTTGCCCGAAGGTGTATTGCGGCGGATCTGGCATCTGGAGGGCGGCCCGCAATTCGTCTTTGGCGACCGCGGCGTGGCCTATGTCCGCGAACCGGGCGGCGACTGGGAGTTGATCGCCCCCCATGATCTGGCGGTGTTGCGCGCCATTCACGGCAGTTCGGCCCAGGATGTGCATGCCTGCGGCCATGGCGGGTTGCTTCTGCGGCTGGAAGGCCGCGCCTGGGTGCCGGTGGAGATCCCCGACCAGCGCAATTTCTACGCCCTGGAGGTCTCGGCCGATGGTGCAATGCATTTCGGAGGCGCCGAGGGCACCGCCTATGCGCTGATGGGCGAGGAATTGACGCCGTTGGAGGCTGCGCCTTGGGATTATTTCGGCATCTGCAGTTTCAAGGGCCGCCGCTACTGGACCGATTCCTCCTATGGCATCAGCGTGCAGGAGGGCAACGCGCTGCGTCCGTTCCGCAATCTGGGGCAGGGATTTTTCATGCACGCCTCGGCCGAAAAGCTGGTGATCTCGGGCTGGAAGGAGATCTTCATCTTCGACGGCGAGAACTGGGAGGGGTTCGAGATGGGCTATGACGGCAATATCTTCCTGCGCCGGCTCGACATGGCGGATTATGGCGGCTGACCCAGCCGGCCGGCCAGATAGGCCCTGACCTTGTCCAGGTCCAGCGCGGCCACCCGCAGCCCCTCGGCGCCGGGTTGCAGCATGCGCAGCACGAACAACTCGCCCGGCTCGGGATATTCGGCCATGCGCGTCTCGGCCATGCGCAGCCCCTCGGCGCCGGCCAGGCGCAGCCCGTCCAGATGCGCCTCCAGCCGCTCCAGCAGGCGGGCGATGCGCAGGGCGTCCATCTCGGGGTTTTCCTCGGGGAAAAGCATCGCCCGGTCGTAGAGCGTCCACAGGAAGGCCGCCTGCTCGGCGTGCTGGCGCAGGATCTCGGGCAGGGCGGGGGCGGGCGGATACATCAGTTCAGGTTGATCGAGCCGCCCCGGATGCGGTTCGCCGCCGAGGCGTGGCTGACCAGATAGGTGCCGCGAATGGTGATATGGCCGTCCGCCTCCATCACGATCGAGGCCTTGCCGCAGCGCAATTCGATCCGTTGCTGGGCAGTGATGCGCAAGGGCTCGCCATCGGCCACCGCCACCGGCCCGGCGGGCATGGCCGAGACGATGCGGCCGATCACCAGCGGCCGGGCCGCGTCGCCATCCTCGAACAGGATGGCAAGCTCGGCGCCGATGTCGCCCGGATCGAAACTCACTAGGCTGCGCGCCGGGACCGCCTGGGCCGAGGGATTGCCGGGAAAGACCACCAGCGGCCGCCCCTTTTCCAGGCCCAGCAGCATGCCGATCACCACGCCGCCGCGAACATCCTCGCCGATCATGCCCAGCCCTCCGCCCCGGCTGCGGCGATGATAGCATGGTCGGGCCCCGAGTTCACCGGCTTTCGCGGCCTGGCCCGCCTGTGCGAGGGGCTATGGCCCGGCGATGCGGCGCAGGAAATCCGTCAGCCGGTGGCGGGCGGCGAAACCGCTGCAGAAGGACGAAAAGATCGCGCGGAGCTGCTGATCGCTGTGGTCCTGGCCCAGCGTGCCGTAATCCCGCCCCTCCACCAGCTCCGTGCCGAGCTTTTCGGACAGCACGGGCTTGCCGGCGAGATACGAGGACAGCAGCCGCGGATATTCGGTATAGATGCCATCGGCGAAATGGATGTTGACGACGCCGCGGCTGTCGCAGACGGCCTTGTGCAGGTCTGCGCCATAGGTCTCGGACAGCACGTGGCAATGATCCTTGGGCAGCCGGGCCAGGATCTTGGCCCTGCGGTCGTTGAGGGCGCCGAAGAACACCGGCGGGCGTTGCCCGGCCCGATAGGGCACCGGCCGGCAGGGAAAGACATGCGGGCCGAACAGCACCCGGCGCCGCAGAAAGCCGGGAAGCCATCGGTAATAGGGGGCGTTGGCGGGGCTGAGGTCCAGGATGAGGTGATAGAACAGCAGCTGTTTCAGCAACCGCCGTGGGCGAGGCTTTCTCCACATCGCACGGCCGTCTTCGTCGAAATAATGCTCGGTCTGGATGCCGAGCCGCAGCCCCCTGCGGAACAGGGCGGGGCCGAATTTCCGATGGATGCCGACATAGATGTTGATCCGGGCGGCGGGAAGGTTTTCCGCCCGGATGCCGGCCAGCATGTCGCGGGCGAACTGATCGAGGACGGGATGATTGGAAAAGACGGTCAGGGAGCCGATCTTGTGTTCCCGAACCGGATCACCCATCGCGGCCTCGTCTGGAAAAGCCTGCTTGCCGTTTCATGCCCCGGCCGCCGTCGATGCCGGGCGGGACAGGGCCGGACAGGATGTGCCCGCCGACCCTGGGGACCGCGCGGGACATCGTGCGGGACGATGCCGCCCATCCGCGGCGGGGCGGCTGTGGCGCGTTCCGATGCCGGTCCGGGGCATATGCAAAGGCCCTGCCGTTGCCGGCAGGGCGCATCGCATGGGACCGGCCCCGAATCGGCGCCACGGTCGAAGGGGATCAGGCTTTCGCCAGTTCGCGCTTGATCTTCAGCGCGCGGTCGGACAGTTCCGCGTCCTTGGCCTTCGCCAGGAAGGCGTCCAGGCCGCCGCGGTGATCGACCGAGCGCAGGGCCGCGGCCGAGATGCGCAGCTGGTAGCTGCGGCCCAGCTTTTCCGACAGCAGCGAGACTTCGTTCAGGTTGGGCAGAAACCGGCGGCGGGTCTTGTTGTTGGCGTGGGAGACGTTGTTGCCGCTCATCGGGCCCTTGCCGGTCAGTTCGCAAACGCGCGACATGATCTTGTTCCTTCGATTCGATCCTGCACGGGCGGCTGCCCGCAATATGAAAGGGCGCCGCGTGGCAGCGCCCGGAAATCCGTTTGCGCGGAATAAAGCGAGACGGGGGGCGCGTCAAGCGTTTTCGCCGGGCCGTCCGCTGCCGCCGCGGCGCTTCATGCCGCGAAATGCGTGGATTCATGCGCGATCAGCGCCTGCTTGCGCCACAGCCCGCCACCATAGCCGGTCAGGGCGCCGTCCGAGCCGATCACCCGGTGGCAGGGAATCACCACCGCGAAGGGGTTTGCGCCGTTGGCCCGCGCCACGGCGCGGATGGCCGTGGGCCGGCCGATGCGCCGCGCCAGCTCGGCATAGCTGATGGTCCGGCCTGCGGGGATCTGTTGCAGATCCTGCCAGACCCGGTTCTGGAAAGGGGTGCCGGACAGCGCCAGCGGCAGGTCGAACCCGGCGCAACGGCCCGAGAAATAGGCCGAAAGCTGCGCCTGGGCGCAGTCGGTGACGGCGGTGCGGCCGCAGCCGATCCCGGCCTTCGCGCGCCGTGCCGCCCGGCGCAGCCCCGCCCCGAGCCGGGCGGGGTCGGCAAATTCCAGCAGGTGCAGGTGCGCGTCGTCGGCCAGGGCGACCATGCCGCCCAAGGGCGTATCGATCCAGCCCGCCAGCAGCCGGGCATCCGGCGCCGGGGCCTGGCCCAGCAGCGCCGGCAGGGCCAGGCGAAAATCCTGCGCGTCTTCCAGCGCGGCGCTCATGCGCCCTGCAGCGACCGGGGGCGGGACGATCCGGCCTCGGGCGCGGCCAGCCAGTCCAGAATCTGCGCCGCCGCCGAATCGGGGTCGCTTTCGCCCCGCGCCACAGCGTCGCCCATCTCGCGCAGCCGGGCGCGCACCTCGGGCCGGTCGAGCCGCGCCAGGAGCCCGGCGCGCAGCTCGGACAGGAACCAGTGCCGCGCCTGCTCGGCCCGGCGGGCGTCGAAATGCCCGTGCTCGCGCCGCCAGTCGGCCAGCCAGGTCATGTTGGCCCAGGCCTTTTCCAGCCCCTCGCCGGTATAGGCGGAAACCGGCAGCGCCTTGGGGAACCCCTCGGGGTCGTAGGGGCGCTTGCGCAAGAGCCGCAGCGCGCCGGCGTAATCGGCCACCGTGCGCATCGCGGTCTCGCGCAGATCGCCGTCGGCCTTGTTGACCAGGATGATGTCGGCGATCTCCATGATGCCGCGCTTGACGCCCTGCAGCTCGTCGCCGCCGGCGGGGGCGAGCAGCAGGATGAACAGGTCCGACATCTCGGCCACCAGGGTTTCGCTTTGCCCGACGCCCACCGTCTCGATCAGCACCACGTCGAAGCCGGCCGCCTCGCAGAGCCGCACGGTTTCGCGGGTGCGCCGGGCGACGCCGCCGAGTTCCGCGCGCGAGGGCGAGGGGCGGATGAAGGCGTTCGGGTCGCGCGAGAGCGTTTCCATCCGGGTCTTGTCGCCCAGGATCGAGCCGCCCGAGCGCGCCGAGCTGGGGTCGACGGCCAGGACCGCGACCTTGAGGCCCTGCGCGGTCAGCATCTTGCCGAAGGCCTCGATGAAGGTGGACTTGCCGACCCCCGGCGTGCCCGACAGGCCGATGCGCAGGGCCTGCCGCTCGGGCAGCGCGGCCAGCAGCGCGACGGCGCGGGCGCGGTGGTCGGGGCGGGTGCTTTCGATCAGCGTGATCGCGCGGGACAGCGCGCGGCGATTGCCCTGCGTCAGGGGTTCGGTCAGTTCGTCCATGCCCATCCCGGCTGCATCCTTGCGACGCGGGGGCCGACTGCCCCCGCACCCCCGTGGATATTTCCACACGGAAGACATGTAAACGCCGGGCCGTTGTGGTGGAAGGGTGTGTGGGGTAGGTCTGGCGCGGGAAACGGAGCGGGTCATGCTGACACGGCGGGCGATTCTGGCCGGGATGGCGGCGGCGATGGCGGCGGGGCCGGTGGCGGCGGCGGCCGGGTTGCAGTTGCTGATGGTGCGGCGCCGGGGCTGCGTCTATTGCGCGCAATGGGATCGCGAGATCGCCCCGGTCTATGCGCGGCATCCCGAGGGGCGGGCGGTGCCGCTGCTGATGGTCGACCGAGACGGGCCCTGGCCCGACGGGCTGGTGCTGGCGCGGCGGCCCTGGCTGACGCCCACCTTCATCCTGCTGCAAGGCGGGGTCGAGCAGGTGCGCGTCGAGGGCTATCCGGGGCGGGAGCGGTTCTTCGGGGTCTTGCGCGATATGATGGCAGCAGTGGCGGGTTGAGAGGGCGGGCTGAGGCTTTCGCCTTGCGCCGCTTTGGGTTATCCGGGCCTACAGTAAGCACTTACTTAACACGGGTCAGCCATGCACGACATCCGCGCCATCCGCGAAAATCCCGCCGCCTTCGACGCTGCGCTTGGCTTGCGCAACATGGCCCCGGTTTCGCCCGAGATCCTGTCGCTGGATGCCGACCGCCGGTCCCGCATCGCCGCCGCCGAGACCGCCCAGGCCGAGCAGAACCGGGCCAGCAAGGAGGCCGGCGCCGCCAAGGGCCGCGGCGATGATGCCGAGTTCCAGCGGCTGCGCGCCCTGGTAACCGCCAAGAAGGACGAGACCTCCCGGCTACAGGCCGAGGCCGCGGCGCTGGATGCGAAACTGCGCGAGTTGTTGCTGGCCGTTCCGAACCTGCCCCTGGAGAGCGTGCCGGCGGGCCAGGACGAGGATGACAATGTCGAGATCCGGCGCTGGGGCGAGCCCCGTGCCTTCGACTTTGCCCCGCGCGAGCATTTCGAGATCGCGGGTGTCCGCCCCGGCATGGATTTCGAGACCGCCGCCAAGCTTTCGGGCGCGCGCTTCGTGGTGCTGAAGGGCGGCGTCGCCCGCATCCATCGCGCGCTGGCGCAGTTCATGCTGGACCTGCATGTCGCCGAGCATGGGCTGGAAGAGACCTGGGCGCCGGTGCTGGTCCTGTCCGAGATGATGGAGGGCACCGGGCAATTGCCGAAATTCGGCGAGGACAGCTATCAGACCCGCGAGGGCTGGTGGCTGATCCCGACATCCGAGGTCACGCTGACCAATACCGTGAACGGCGACCTGGTCGATCATGCCAGCCTGCCGCGGCGCCTGGTGGCGCATAGCCAGTGCTTCCGGTCCGAGGCCGGCAGCGCCGGGCGCGACACCGCGGGAATGCTGCGCCAGCACCAGTTCGAGAAGGTCGAGATGGTCTCGATCACCGATGCGGAATCGGGGGTGGCGGAACATGCCCGCATGACCCGCTGTGCCGAGACGGTGCTGGAGCGGCTGGGCCTGCCCTATCGCACCATCGTGCTGTGCGGCGGCGACATGGGCTTCGGCGCCCGCATCACCCATGACCTGGAAGTCTGGCTGCCGGGGCAGGGCCGGTATCGCGAGATTTCCTCGGTCAGCTATTGCGGCGATTTCCAGGCGCGGCGGATGAATGCGCGCTATCGCCCGGCCGGCGGCGGCAAGCCCGAGTTCGTCCATACGCTGAACGGCTCGGGCCTGGCGGTGGGGCGCACGCTGATCGCGGTGCTGGAGAACGGCCAGCAGGCGGACGGCTCGGTCCTGCTGCCCGAGGCGCTGCATCCCTATCTGGGCGGCCGGACGCGGCTGGGCGCGGACGGCGTGCTGGCGTGAATTAACAAAAGATAGATCGCGCGAAACCCGCCGCGAGCGGGCGGCGTTTCCTGCCCATGTCTCGCGCGGGCGCCCTGTTGCTGATCCTGGCAGTGCTGGTCTTCATTGCCAGCACGCTGCTGCATGCGGTCCAGCCCGGCCCGCCGATGCCGGCCCTGGCGGATGGGGGCTACGGCCTGTCGCCCTGGCAGGGCCTGGGCGATTTTCCCGCCCCTTCGGTCGATCTGTCGGCGCTGTTCCTGCAGCCTCGGGGCCCCGGCATGGCCGGGTTGCTGGGCATGACCTGGCTGGCGCTGGCCTATCACGCCGGGCGGCGCTGGCTTGAGCTGCGCCGGATGCGCCTGGCGCAGGCGGCGGCGCCCGAAGAGGGGGGCGAGCTGCCGCCGCAAAGCCTGGGCCCGCCGACCGCCGGCCACCTGCTGCGGCTGCATCGCCATGACGACAGCCTGGCCGAACATGCGCCGCTGATCGTCGGGCTGCTGGCGGGCGCGGTCTGGCCCTGGCTGCTGCACAGCCATCCCGTCGCCGCCTTCCTGCTGTCGGCGGCCATGCTGGCGGGCTTCCTGGCGGCGGCGCTGCGGGGGGTCCGGGTCGGCAGCCTGGTGCAGCGCAGCTCGGCGCTGGGCTTCGTGGCGGGCTGGGGGCTGCTGGTCAGCTTTGCCGTCTTTGCCGGGCTGCTGCGCGACCGGCTGGGCGTGCCGCAGGAGGTGGCGGCCGTGGTCGCGCTGCTGATCGGCTCGGTCGCCGCCGTCAGCGTGCAGTTGCGGCTGGGACGGCGGATCGGCTTCAGCGTGGCGCTGATCTGGGGGCTGATCGGCATCGCCGCGGCCACCGTCACCAGCGCTGCGGCCATTGCCACCATGACCGTCATCGCCATCGCCATCATTGCCGTGGCGCTGGTGCGGGTGTTGACCTAGGCGGCGGCCGCCCGCCTAGCTGCCCTTGGGCTTTTGCCGCTGCCTGTGCTTGGAGAGCGCGCCGGACTGGCTGATCTTGCTGGCCTTGTCCTTGTAGGGGTTCTTGGTCCCCTGGTCGCGGAAGGTCAGCCGGATCGGCGTGCCCGGCATGTCGAAATCGGCCCGCAGCCCGTTGACGAGATAGCGCTGGTAGCTGTCGGGCAGCTTGTCGGTATGGGTCGCCATGACCACGAAGGCCGGCGGCCGGGTCTTGACCTGGGTGATATAGCGCAGGCGGATGCGGCGGCCGCCGGGCGCGGGCGGCGGATGCGCCTCGGTCATGGCGGAAAGCCACTGGTTCAGCCGGGCGGTGGGGATGCGGCGGTTCCAGACCTCATGCGCCTTCAGGATGGCGTTGTGCAGCCGGTCCAGCCCCTTGCCGGTGCGGGCCGAGACCGTGACCAGGGGCGCGCCCTTCAGCTGCGGCAAGAGCCGCTCGAAGGCCTCGCGCAGTTCCTTGAGCTTTTCGGGCTTGTCCTCTTCCAGATCCCATTTGTTCGCGGCGACGACCACGGCGCGGCCCTCGGTCTCGGCGAAATCGGCGATGCGCAGGTCTTGCTGCTCGAAGGGGATGCCGACGTCCAGAAGCACCACCACCACCTCGGCAAAGCGCACGGCGCGCAGGCCGTCGGCGACGGAAAGCTTTTCCACCTTGTCGGTGACGCGCGCCTTCTTACGCATGCCGGCGGTGTCGAAGATGCGGACCGGCGTGCCCATGAAATTCGTGCTGACGCTGATCGAATCGCGGGTGATGCCGGCCTCGGGGCCGGTCAGCAGCCGGTCCTCGCCCAGGATCTTGTTGATGAGCGTCGACTTGCCGGCATTCGGCCGGCCGATCACCGCGATCTGCAAGGGTTTCTGCGGGCTGGGGCGCCAGTCCTCGTCCTCGTCGCCATCCTCGACGGCGACATCGGTTTCCGGCGCCTGCTGGACGTTCTGCGCCTCGAACTGCTCGGCCAGGGGCAAGAGCGCGCGGTAGAGGTCGTCCATGCCCTCGCCATGCTCGGCCGAGATGCGCAGGGGCTCGCCCAGGCCAAGCGCATAGGCCTCCATCGCGCCCGCCTCGCCGGCGCGGCCCTCGGCCTTGTTGGCGGCCAGTATGACGTGCTTCGCGCGCTTGCGCAGGATGTCGGCGAAATATTCGTCGGCCGCGGTCACGCCGACGCGGGCGTCGATCACGAACAGGCAGACATCGGCCTCGTCCACCGCGCGTTCGGTCAGGCGGCGCATGCGGCCTTGCAGGCTGTCGTCCTCGGCGATCTCCAGCCCGGCCGAATCGACGACGATGAAGCGCAGGTCGCCCAGCCGCCCCGCGCCCTCGCGCAGGTCGCGGGTCACGCCGGGCTGGTCGTCGACCAATGCCAGGCGCTTGCCGACAAGGCGGTTGAACAGCGTGGACTTGCCGACATTGGGGCGCCCGACAATGGCGAGGGTAAAGCTCATCTGTATGCGATCAACTGGCCGTCATGGGTGACGACGTAAAGGGTCTGGCCCGCGACGGCCGGGCCTGCCGCGGCGCCGCCGGGGATCTGGGCGGTGCCGATCAGCGCGCCCGAGGCGGGATCGAAGACGCGCAGATAGCCGTCCGACGAGGCAAGGTAAAGCTTGGAACCGGCCAGCACCGGGCCGTAATGGTTCCAGACCCGGTCCTGCTTGCGGATGACCTGTTCGGTGAAATAGGGCAGCTTCTGCGCCCAGACCCGGCCGCCGTTGGCCGCGTCCAGCCGGATCAGCTGTGCCTGGTCGTTGACCAGGAAGACCGAGTTGCCGGCGGCCAGCACCGGGCTGGCCGCGCCCTCGCGCGCGTGCCATTTCATCGTGCCGGTGGTCAGGTCATAGGCGCCGACGCCGCCGGCGCTGGTGCCGGCATAAAGCGTATTGCCCAGGATGACCGGGTCGCCGGTCATGTCGCGGAAATAGCTGACCGCGCGGCCCAGCCGGGTGCCGCCGACATTGGCGACCCAAAGCTGGCTGCCGTCGCCGGCGTCGACGCCCGCCAGCGCGCCGGTGTTCGACGGAAAGACCACCGTGCCGCCCGAAACCGCGGGCGAGGGGGCGCCCATCACCCCGGCCATGTCCTTGTTGCCGAAGCTGCGCCACAGCACCTTGCCGTCATTGGCGCGCACCGCCCAGCCGGTCTGTTCGCGGTCCATCACATAGACCACGCCATTCGCGACCGTGGGCGCGCCGCCGATGGTCGAGCCGACCTTCTGCCGCCAGGCGACGCCGCCGGTGCGGGCATCCAGCGCCACCAGCTCGCCATAGCCGGTCGAGGCGAAGACGCGGTTGCCCTCGAAGGCCAGCCCGCCGCCCGAGACGCTGCGGTCGCTTTCGCCGGCCGGGCGCAGGTCCACGCTCCAGACCCGGCCGCCGCCGGTGGTGGTGGCGGTGACGGTGGATTGGCTGTCCAGCGCAAAGACCAGCCCGCCCGCGACCACCGGGTCGGCGGTGATGCGGTGGCGCTTGTCCGAGGCCGCGCCGATGGGCGCGGCCCAGATCCGCTGCGTGCCGGCGCCAAGCGCGGCATTGCCCGGCGCATGGGCGGCATTGCCGGCGCGCTGCGGCCAGTCGGCATTGGCGCGCACCGGCGGCAGCGACAGGGCGGCGGTGGTCGGCGCCTGCGCGCCCTCGGTCGCGGGGCTGTCGGGGGACAGCACGGCGCGCGGGTCCAGCCGTTCGCCGGGCAGGATGGTGTCGCGCTCGGCGCAGGCCGAAAGGGCGGTCAGGCCAGCCAGAGCGGCGATCAGGGACAGCCTCGTCATCGCTTTCTCCTTTATCCGGGCCGGGGTGACATCGGGTTTCGGCCGCGGGCGCGTTGGTTCGGTTTGCCGGCGGGACCGGCCATCAGTTCGCGGCGGGGGCCGGCATGGTCTGGGGCACGGGGCCTTCGGCGGGCTCGGGCTCGACCCCCAGGGTGATCATCATCTCGGACAGGCGGCGGCGCAAGGGCTCGGACAGCCCGTCCTTTTGCTGGATCTGGCCGATCAGCATCACCGCATCCTCGGTGCGGCCGGCGCCGATCAGCGCCACCGCCTTCTGTTCCAGCGCCAGCAGCTCGAAGGGCGCGCCGGGCTTGGAGAGATCCGCCAGCAGCCGGTCGCGTTCGGCCGCATCCATCGCCGGGCCCGCCACCATCACCGCCTTGAGCAGCGCAAGATCGCGCAGCACCGCATCGTTGCGCAGCCCCTCGGCCGCGGCCTTCAGCCGCTCGGCGGCCTTCTGCGGCAGGCCGGCCTCGGCCTCTGCGCCGGCGGCCAGCATCTCGGCCAGCAGCTTGCGGCCGGCCGAGCCGGCGGGATCGACGGTGGAAAGCGCGGCGATCGGATCCTGGCCCTGGCGCGCGGCCAGGACGGCGTCGCCCCAGGCCTCGGCCCGGCTTTCGGCCTGGCTGCCGGAATATTCCCGCCAGGCGGCGCCGCCGACGATGCCCAGGATCACCAGGAGCGCGATCCAGCCATAGCGGCGGAACAGCGCGAACAGCCGGTCGCGGCGCAGATCCTCGGTGACCTCGTCGATGAAGCTGTCGTTCTGATTGGCCATGTCGCCCCCGGATGTTCTTTCGCGCTGTTCTATACGCGGTTTCACCCGTTTGCCAATGGCGGGGCGTGCCGGGACTGGCGCAGGGCCGAGGCGGAATAGATCGCCAGCGCCGCCCAGATCATCGCAAAGGCGATCATGTGCCAGCCGGTGAAGGGCTCGCCGAAAAGCAGCACGGCGCACAGGAATTGCAGCGTCGGGTTCAGGTAGAACATCAGCCCCAGCGTGGCCATGCCCACCCGCCGCGCGGCATAGCTGAACAGGATCAGCGGCACCGCCGTCACCGCGCCCGAGGCGACCAGCAGCAGCGTGTCCGGCAGATTCGCGCCGAAGCCCAGCGGCTTGGCCAGAGGCGCGGGCATCGCGCCCAGCGACTGGGCGACCAGCCAGCCAAGCGCCAGCGGCGCCAGCAGCGCGACCTCGGCCGCGACGGAAAGCACCGGCCCCAGCGGCAGCGCCTTCTTGACCGCGCCGTAGAGGACGAAGGTCAGCGCCAGCCCCAGGCTGATCCAGGGGGCGACGCCCAGGCCCCAGGTCAGCAGCGCCACCGCCAGCGCCGCCAGCAGGACCGCCAGCGCCTGCACGCGGGTCAGGCTTTCGCCGAAGAACAGCACCCCCATGACCACCGCGGCCAGGGGAAAGATGTAATAGCCAAGCGAGCTTTGCACGACGTGGCCGGACTGCACCGCCCAGATGAACATGCCCCAGTTGGTCGAGACGGTCAGCGCCGCAAAGGCGATCCGCCCCAGCTGGCGGCCGCTCAGGGCGGCGCGCAGCTGGCCGAACCGGCCCTGGACGCCCAGGATGGCCAGGAACAGCGCCAGCGACCAGATGGTGCGATGCGCCAGCACCTCGACGGTGGGCACGCCGGCCAGCGCGCGATAATAGATCGGCGACAGGCCCCAGGTCACGCAGACCGCGATCATCGCCCAGAAGCCCTTGGTCCATTCGCTCATGCGCGATTCCTTTCGTCCCGCCAGCCATGCGTCCGATTCGCGGCAAGGGCAAGGCCGGGCGCCCACGATCCGGCCAGGGCCGGCCGCGCCGATGGGCAAGAAGCCGGTTCCCCTGGCCTTCCGCCGGGCCTTGGCCGGACGGTGGCCGACGCCGCGGCCGCAGCGCATGGGCAAGGGTGCGCGGGGCCGGTTCCCCTGGCTTCCCGCCGGGCCTTGGCCCCGCAAGGCCACGCGGCCTTCGCCGGGCGCGAGGGAGGGAGGCCGAGGCCCGGCCCGATCCACGGTTGCGAGGCCCAAGGGGACATGCAGCCAGCCGGCCGCGCGGGCTTTCCCTCAGGCGCGGATCTGGCGCGCCTCGTTCAGCAGCATGATCGGGATGCCGCCCCGGATCGGAAAGGCCAGCCCGGCCGCTTCCGAGACCAGCTCCTGCGCCTGCGCGTCATAACGCAGCGTCGTATGCGTCACCGGGCAGACCAGCGCCTCGAGCATGTGGCGGTCGTAGCCGCGTTCGGCGGTGTCGTCGGTCACTGGATCGTCTCCTCGTTGTCGCCGCCGTGCAGGGCGTATTCCAGCAGCCCCTCCAGCAGTTCGCGGCGGCCGGCAAGCACCGGCGCCTCCAGCAGGGCCTGCTTTTCCTCGGGGGCAAAGGGCAGCAGCATGGACAGCGAATTGACCAGCGTCTCCGCCTCCGAAGCCTCGGCGGCATCCCAGTCGGTGGACAGGCCGCGCTGCTCCATGTAGCGGCCCAGCCGCGCCATGAAGCCCTTGCGGTCGAAGCGCGGGTCTTCCTCGGGCTGGAGGGCTAGGTCGCCCTCATAGCCCGACCAGTCCACCTGGCCGCGCAGATAGGGGGTGAAGCCGGGCCGCACCTCGTTCAGCCGAAACCGCGAACGCGCCCGAAGCGAAATCATCAGCCGGCCGTCGTCCAGCTCGGAAAAGGCCACGATCCGGCCCGCGCAGCCGACCGAGGCCAGCGAATCGAGCCCGCCCTCGGCCGGCTGGATCATGCCGATCAGCCGCGAGGGGGTCTTCAGCACGTCCTCGACCATCTGCAGGTAGCGCGGCTCGAAGATCTGCAGGGGCAGGCGGGTGCGGGGCATCAGCACCGCGCCCGGCAGCGGGAACAGCGGGACGGTCTCGGGCAGGTCGATGCCGCGCGCCATGTCAGGCGAAGATCAGCGAGGACAGGCGGCGACGCCCCTTCTGCGCCAGCGGATCGGTGGGCTTCATCGCATCGAAGATGGTCAGAAGCTGCGCCTTGGCCGCGCCCTCGTTCCAGTCGCGGTCGCGGCGGAAGGCCTCCAGAAGCTGGTCGATCGCCTCCTCGACCTCGCCGGCGGCATGCAGCGCGGTGGCATAGTCGAAGCGCGCCTGCTGGTCGGCGGGATCGGCCTCGACCTTCTGGCGCAGCTCGTCCAGGGGGCCGGCGCTCGCGGCCTGCCGCGCCAGCTGCAGCTGCGCGCGCGCCGCCTCGACGGGCGCGGCACTGGCGATGGCGGCGGGCACCTGCGCCAGGGCTTCCTCGGCCCGGTCGGCATGGCCGGCGGCCAGATGGGCGCGGATCAGCCCGCCCCAGGCGGCGGCGTTCTCGGGCTCCTCGCCCAGGATGGCCGAGAAGGTCTCGGCGGCATCCTCGGCCGCGCCTTCGGCGATCATCGCTTCGGCGGCATCCAGCGCCTCGGCCAGCCCGCCGTCATCGCCGCCAAGCGCCACCAG
Organism: Paracoccus sp. FO-3; assembly: GCF_006386455.1. Lineage (NCBI taxonomy): Bacteria > Pseudomonadati > Pseudomonadota > Alphaproteobacteria > Rhodobacterales > Paracoccaceae > Paracoccus > Paracoccus sp. FO-3. Next base: position 20,891 of record NZ_VCBQ01000060.1, read on the forward strand.
CTTCTCGACGAACTGCTTGATCTGGCTTTGCGGGATCGCGCCCTGGAAACCGTCGACCGGCTGGCCCTGGAAGAAGGCATAGACGGTCGGGATCGACTGCACGCGCAACTGGCCGGCGATCATCTGGTTCTCGTCCACATTGACCTTGGCCATGCGGACGCGGCCCTTGTGGCGGGCGACCTCGGCCTCCAGCTGCGGGCCAAGCGTCTTGCAGGGGCCGCACCAGGGCGCCCAGAAATCGACGATGACCGGCACCTGCATCGAGGCTTCGACCACCTCGGCCATGAAGGTCGCCTCGGACACGTCCTTGATGAAATCGGCAGGGGCGGCATCTTTGGGGGCGGAGCCAAGCTCGAGCATCGGGTATCCTCATGCGAAAGGGTCGCCTCCTAGATGGCGCAGCGACCGGCGCGATGCAAGATTGGCCGCGCCCCGCGCGCCCCTGCGGCGATGCGCCGCAGCGGAGGGGTCAGAGATCGAAGCTGGCCAGCACCGGGACGTGGTCGCTGGGCTGCTGCCAGCCGCGCAGGGGCCGCAGGATGCGGCTGTCGTGGCCGGCATTGGCGATGTCGGGCGTGGCCCAGATATGGTCCAGCCGCCGGCCCTTGTCGGCCGCGTCCCAGTCGCGCGCGCGATAGCTCCACCAGCTGTAGAGCAGGCCCTGCGGGATGTCCTTGCGGGTGATGTCCACCCATTTGCCGGCATCCTGCGCCGCGCCCAGGTGCTCGACCTCGACGGGCGTGTGGCTGACGATCTTCAGCAGCGCCTTGTGGTTCCAGACGTCGTCCTCGCGCGGGGCGATGTTCAGGTCGCCCACCATGATCGAGCGCGCGGGCCGGTCGGCATGGAAGACGTCGCGCATCTCGGTCAGGAAATCCAGCTTCTGGCCGAACTTGACGTTCTGCTCGCGGTCGGGAATGTCGCCGCCCGCCGGGACATAGAAATTGTGGATGGTGACGCCGTTTTCCAGCCGCGCGGCGACATGGCGGGCATGGCCGAGCCCGGCATAGTCGCGGTCGCCCGCATCCTCGATCGGCAGCTTCGACAGGATGGCGACGCCGTTGTAGCCCTTCTGCCCGCGCGCGACGAAATGGTGGTAGCCCAGTGCCCGGAACGCCTCCAGCGGGATCTTCTCGACCGGGCTCTTGGTCTCCTGCAGGCACAGGATGTCCGGGGCTTCCTCGGCCAGCAGGCGGGCGACGAGGCCCTCGCGCAGGCGGACCGAGTTGATGTTCCAGGTGGCGATGGTGAACACGGGCAGGCTCCTTATTCCGGGCGCGACCCTAGGGGGCAAGGCCCGGCTTGTCCATCGCTGCCGGACCGGGGGTTTCACACCCCCGGACCCCCGTGGGATATTTGGACACAGAAGAACAGCACCGAGAGGCTGCTTCTTTCGTGGAAAAATATCCTCTGGGGGTGCGGGGGGCGAAGCGCCCCCGCGGGACGGCGCCCATGGAAAACCCGGCCGCCGGGCTGGGCCGGGGCCGGGTCATCATGTGGCCGCATCCTCCGACCACCGGGCTTCGCAAGCAGAACCCGCAAGCCGCGTGCGGGTTCCGCCGATCGGCATGGATCAGGCGACCAGGCGATAGCCGCCCGATTCCGTGACCAGCAGGCGCGCGTTCGAGGGGTCGGGCTCGATCTTCTGGCGCAGGCGGTAGATATGGGTTTCCAGCGTATGCGTGGTCACGCCGGCATTGTAGCCCCAGACCTCATGCAAGAGCACGTCGCGCGGCACCACCCCGTCCTGGGCGCGATACAGGAATTTCAGGATGTTGGTTTCCTTTTCCGTCAGCCGGATCTTGCGGTCCTTCTGGTCGATCAGCATCTTCATCGCCGGCTTGAACGTATAGGGGCCAAGCTGGAAGATCGCGTCCTCGGACTGCTCATGCGTGCGCAGCTGCGCGCGCAGCCGCGCCAGCAGCACCGGGAACTTGAACGGCTTGGTGATATAGTCGTTCGCCCCCGAATCCAGGCCCAGGATGGTGTCGGCATCGGTGTCGTGGCCGGTCAGCATGACGATGGGGCATTTCACCCCCTGCTTGCGCAGCCGCTTGCACAGCTCGCGCCCGTCGGTATCGGGCAGGCCCACGTCCAGCACCACGAGGTCGAAGATCGCGCCCTTGGTCCTTTCGACCGCCTCATGGCCCGAGCCCGCTTCGAACACCTCGAAATCCTCGGTGGCGACCAATTGCTCGGCCAGCGCCTCGCGCAGGTCATCCTCGTCATCGACCAGCAGGATCTTTTTCAGTCCGGCCATTCTTGCCTCCTTTGGCGTTATGGCGGAAAACTGTGGCGCGGCGCGGCAGGCGTCCAGCGGTTTGCAGCAATTCTCACATGGAGTTGTCGGAAATCCGCCCTATGTTTCAGATTGTTTCAACCATGCTGGCCCGATGACCCTGATCCCGACCCTGACCGAGACCCTGTCGCGCGCCCGCGCCGATCTGCGCATCGGCCTGCCCGTGGTGATCGGCGACCAGCTTGTCGCGGCGGCCGAGACGCTGGCCGCCCCCCGGCTGGAGGCGATGCGCGCGCTTGGCCCGGCCGTGCTGGCCATCACCGGCCCGCGCGCCGAGACGCTGAAGGTCCGGGTCTATGACGGCGACCTGGCGCGGATCGAGGTGCCGGGCGATGCCGATCTGGCCTGGCTGCGCGCGGTGGCCGATCCGGCGGGCGACCTGATGACGCCGATGAAGGGCCCCTTCCGCAGCCCGCGCGGCGGCGATGTGGACGCCCATCGCGCCGGCATCGCGCTGGCGAAATCGGCGCAGCTTCTGCCCGCCGTTCTGGTGGTGCCCGTGGCCGGGCCGGCCGAGGGGCTGACGCGGCTGTCGCCCGGTCCCGCGCTGGCGCAGATGGCGACCGAGGCCGCGATGGCCCCCGTCGCCGCCGCACGCCTGCCGCTGCTGGCGGCCGAGAATTCCAAGCTGCACATCTTCCGCCCCGACACCGGCGAGGCCGAGCATTACGCGGTCGAGATCGGCGCCCCCTCGCGCGCGGCGCCGGTGCTGGCGCGGCTGCATTCGGCCTGCTTCACCGGCGACGTGCTGGGCAGCCTGAAATGCGATTGCGGGCCGCAGCTGCATGCCGCCTTGGCCGCCATGGGCCAGGCGGGCGAGGGGGTGCTGCTTTACCTGAACCAGGAGGGGCGCGGCATCGGCCTGGCCAACAAGATGCGCGCCTATGCCCTGCAGAACCAGGGTTTCGACACGGTCGAGGCCAATCACCGCCTGGGGTTTGAGGATGACGAGCGCGATTTCCGCATCGGCGCCGGCATCCTGAAGAAGATGGGCTTCGGCGCGGTGAGGCTGATGACCAACAATCCGAAAAAGGTCGCCATGCTGGAGGGCCACGGCATCCGCGTGGCCGAGCGCGTGCCGTTGATCACGCCGCGCAACCGCCACAATACCGGCTATCTGGACGTGAAGGCCGCGAAATCGGGCCATCTGCTGTGAGGCTGCTGCTGACGCCCATGGGGCTGCGGGCGGGGTCGCGGGTCATTCCCTGCGCGGTCGGGCGCGGCGGCATCCGCACCGACAAGCGCGAAGGCGACGGCGCGACGCCCGTGGGCCGGCACCGCATCGTCGGGCTGCTCTATCGTCCCGACCGGGTGACGCGGCCGGCGGCCTGGGCGCGGCCGATCCTGCCGGGCGACCTGTGGTGCGATGCATCAGACCATCCGGCCTATAACCATCCGGTGCGCGCGCCCTTCGGCCCCAGCCACGAGGCGATGCGGCGCCCCGATCCGCTTTACGACATCGTGCTGGTGACGGATTGGAACTGGCCCGATGCCCGGCCGGGCGCGGGGTCCGCGATCTTCCTGCACCAATGGCGCCGGCCGGGGTTTCCGACCGCGGGCTGCATCGCCATGGCGCGGCGCGACCTGGCCTGGCTCGCCTCGGCCGTCGCGCCGGGGGATGTGCTGGACATCCCCGCCCTGCCGCGCTGGCCGGGGCGCAAGGCCACGGTGCGGCACGGCAAGGACTGAGGAGGGCAGGGGCTGAGGCGCGTCAGAGCGCCGTATAGCCGCCGTCCACCAGGTGATAGCTGCCGGTGATGAAGCTGGCGCGGTCCGAAAGCAGGAACAGGACAAGCCCCGCCACCTCGTCCGCCCGGCCCAGCCGGCCGACGGGATGGCGGGCGACCAGCGCCTGCTTGACCTCCGGGTCCAGCTGGTCGAGCAGCGGCGTGTCGACGAAGGCCGGGCCGACCGAGTTCACCCGGATGCCCTGCGCCGCATATTCCAGCGCCGCGTTCTTGGTCATGCCCACCACGGCATGCTTGGCCGAGACATAGGCCCCGGCCCCGTTGAACCCGACCGAGCCGAGGATCGAGGCCATGTTCACGATCGCCCCGCCGCCCGATTCCAGCATGGCCGGAATGCCGTAGCGCATGCCATAGAAGACCGCGTTCAGGTTGACGTCGATCACCTTTTGCCAACCGTCCAGCGGGTATTCCCCGACCGGCGCGCTGGGGCCGCCGATGCCGGCATTGTTCACCAGCAGGTGCAGCCCGCCCAGCCCCTTGGCGACCTCGACGGCCTTGCGCACCTGCTCGGGGTCCGAGACGTCGGCCGCCACGGCCTCGGCCCGGCCGCCCGCGGCGACGATCCGCTCGGCGGTGGCGCGGGCCGTCGCTTCATGCAGGTCGGCCGCCACCACCGTGGCGCCCGAGGCGGCCAGTTCCAGCGCGATCGCCTCGCCCAGCCCGGAACCGGCGCCGGTGACAAGGGCGATCTGGTTGTCGAAACGAATATCCATGCGATTCTCCTGCGCGGTTCCGGGACAGCATATCATCCGCCGGGAACCCGTCCCTGCGACCAACCGTATCAATGCGCGGCGGCGGCCTGGGTTCCCGTTACAGCGGCCCGGTCTGCCACAGCCGGATCTTCAGCCCGCCATGGGCGACGTAGGGGCCCGGTTCGCGAAAGGGCAGGCCGGTGGCGCGGGCCAACGGCGCCTCGCTGGTGACAAGGCCGACGCGCCAGCCGCGGAAGCGTTCGCGCAGCACCTCGCCCAGCGTCGCATGCAGGCCGAAAAGCGGACCCTTGTTGCCGATGCGCGCGCCATAGGGCGGGTTGACCATGACCAGGCCCGGCGGGCCTTCGGGGCGGAGGAGATCGCCGATGGCGCGGTTTTCGAAGCTGGTCCAGCCGTCCAGCCCGGCGCGGGCGGCGTTTTCGCGGCTCATGCGGATCGCGCCGGGGTCGCGGTCGCTGCCGTGGTAGCGGGGCTCGGCCGGCGCGGGCGGGGCAGGGGCGTTGCGCATCGCCTGCCATGCCTGCGCGTCGAAGCTTGGCAGCCGTTCGAAGGCGAAAGGCCGCATCCGTCCGGGGCTGAGGCCCGCCGCGATCTCGGCCGCCTCGATGACGAAGGTGCCCGAGCCGCACATCGGGTCCAGCACCGGCTCGGCCCCGTCGAAGCCGCATTGGCGCAGGAACATCGCCGCCATGGTCTCGCGCATCGGCGCCTTGCCCACCGCCTGCTTGTGGCCGCGCCGGTGCAGCGATTCGCCCGATGTGTCCAGGCTGATGGTGCAAAGGTCATCCTCGATGCGGATCTTCAGCGTGACCGGCGCGTCCTCGGCCACGGGGGCGCCCAGGCTGTCGCGGATCGCGGCCTCGATGCGCTGGGTGATGGCGCCGGCGTGATAGATGCGGGACTTGCGGCTGCTGGCCTCGATCCGGATGGGCACGTCCGGGCGCAACCAGTCGGCCCAGGGAAAGCGGCGCGCGCGCTTGTCGAGCTGCGCCGGATGCAGGGCGCGAAAGGCGCCGATGCGCGCGAGGACGCGGGTCGCGCCGCGGATTTCCAGGTTCACCCGCCAGACATCCGCCCAGCCGCCGGTGAACGTGACGCCGCCGGGCTGGGCCTGCGCGTCCCAGCCGAGCGCGCGGGCTTCCGCCGCCAGCGGCTCTTCAAGGCCGGGGGTGGCGACCAGGAAGATCTCCATCCGCGCCGGATCGGCGGCCAGCGGCGCGGCGTCAGGCTGCGGTCGGGGTGGGGTCTTGGCGGATCGGGTCTTGGCGGGCTGGGGCTTGGCGGGTTGGGTCTTGGTGGTGCGGGGCTTCATCGGGTTCCGGCTGGCGAAAGGGCCCCGCATCATGCGCCGGGGCGCGGGCGAAGGCAATCCGTGGCCATTGTCGCCGTTGCGGCGGCAGTATTCCCCGATTGGCGCCATTTCGTGCCATGCGCATCGCCCCTATCTTGGGCGCAACAGGATATAAGGAGAGCATGATGGCCACGAGTGACGCCCCCATCCAGATCGGCCGGGTGGCCCTGATCGTCAACGACCTCGACCGGGTCGGGGATTTCTACCGCTCGGTGATCGGGCTGGAGCGGATTTCCGGCAGCGGCGAAGAGCTGGTGCTGGGCGCGGGCGACAAGCCGCTGCTGGAGTTGCGCCGCGACCGGGCCGCCCGCCCGCAGCCGCAAGAGGCGGGGCTGTTCCATACCGCCTTCCTTCTGCCCGACCGCGCGGCGCTGGGGCGCTGGCTGCGCTTTGTCGCCGGGCGCGGGATCGGGCTCGACGGGGCCTCGGACCACCTGGTCAGCGAGGCGCTCTATCTGCGCGACCCCGAGGGCAACGGCATCGAGGTCTATGCCGACCGTCCCCGCAGCGCCTGGCAGCATGACGGGGCCGAGGTGCGGATGGACACGCTGGCGCTGGACATGGCGGACCTGCTGGCGGCGGACGCGGGCGTCTGGACCGGCGCGCCGGAGGGAAGTGTGGTGGGCCATGTCCACCTGCAGGTGGGCGACGTGGCCGCGGCCGAGGATTTCTGCATGAACCGCCTGGGCATGGAGCGGATGGCGCATCGTTTCGGCGCGAGCTTCTTTGCCACCGGCGGCTATCATCATCATCTGGCAGGCAATGTCTGGAACAGCCGCGGCGCGGGGTTGCGCAGCCCCGGTTCGGCCGGGCTGGCCGAGGTGGTGCTGGCCGCCGATCCCGACCGGCTGCGGGCGCTGGAAGCGGCGGCGTCGCGCGATCCCTGGGGCACCGTCTTCCGCGTCGAGCCCAAGGGTTGAGCGGGGCCGGGGGCTTTGCCCCCGCGCCTCCCGGACCCCTCGATGGGGTCCGGGAGGCGCTCCCCCAGGGTATTTATGCAACGAAGAAGATCAGGCCGGGCGCCAGAGCCCCTCGCGGCGGGTGAAGCGCAGCTGTTCGGGCGGTCGGAAGCCGGGCTCGGTCATGGGCGCGACGTGGCGCTCGACCAGCAGGTCGGGGCCGGCGAACTCCAGCACGGCGAATTCGTTCTGCCGGTCGCCGGGCCGGTCGCACAGCGCGGTGCCGGCCTGGACTTGCAGGATCGGCCGCCCCCGTTCGCCCAGGAAGGCGCCGATCGACCACAGGTGCAGGTGGCCGGTCAGGACCAGCTGCACGCCCTCGGCCTGGAAGCCGGCCAGCGCCGGGGCGGCGCCCTGCATCAGCGCCTTGTCCACCTGCGGGCGCTGCTGCATCGGGTGGTGCAGCGCGACGATGTTGATGCAGGCGGGGTCCAGCCCGGCGATCACCCGCGCCACCTGCGCGGGCGTGACGATGCCGCGCTGCCAGGACATCGGGTCCACGCTGTTGATGCCCTGCACCCGCAGGTTGCCGACATGGCCCACGGGCTCGAGGTTCTGGGCGATGGCGCGCCGCCAGCGGCGCCAGGGGCGCATCATCCGGTCCGCCAGCTTGTAGAGCGGGATGTCGTGGTTGCCGGGCACCGCCAGCAGCGGCGCCTCGATCCGGCGCAGGAAGGCCGCGGCCTGCGCGAATTGCGCCGAGCGGCCGCGATGGGTCAGGTCGCCCGTCACCACCACCAGATCGGCGCGGGCGGCGTTGATGCGGTCGATCAGCGGCTCGACCAGCGGCTTGCGCTCCAGCCCGAAATGCAGGTCCGAGAGATGCAGGATGCGCGTCATCCAGCATCCCGCCCGCCGCTATCGGCCGGGACCAGCACCTTCAGCGCGCCCCGGCGCACGCGGATGCGAAAGGGCGAATCCATCCAGGTCTTTTCGCCGTCATGGGCGACATATTCATGGCGCGGCACGGTCTCCAGCTCGAATTCATCGGCGCAGATCAGGTCGAAATCGGCATAGCGCGCCGTCTTGCCCAGGGCCAGCCGCAGCGCCGAGCGCACCAGCGGCCCCGGCCGCTTCGCCCGCGCCAGCAGCAGCGCCATCTGGCCCTGGCGCACGCAATCGGCCCCTTCCAGCCCGAAGGTGTCGAGCTGGTAGGCGCTTTTCGCCACGAAGGCCAGGGCGGTGGTGAAGCGCCGCTCTTCGCCGTTTGCGCGCACGGTCAGGTGCAGCGGGCGGCGCAGCGTCCACAGCGCCGCCACCGCCGACCAATAGGCCGCCAGCCGCGACCGGCCCCAGCGCCGATAGATGCTTTCGCGGCGCCGCAGGATCTCGGGATAGGCGCCGAAGCTGACATTGTTCAGGAAGATCATGCCGTTCATCTCGCCGACATGGACGCGGCGGATGCGGGGGGCGTCGAAGATCGCCAGCGCCGCCTCGACCGTCTCGCCCGAGCCGAGGTCGCGGGCGAAATAGTTGAAGGTGCCGCCGGGGATCACCGCCATCGCCGCCGGGGTGCCGGCGACCGCGCCGGCCACGGCCGCCTGGGTGCCGTCGCCGCCGGCGGCGACGATCAGGTCGAACCCCTCGGCCACCGCCTCGCGCGCCATGGCGGGCAGGTCGGCACCCTTGCCGGTGCCGCGGAACCGAAGCTCGGCCACCCGGCCCTGCAAGGCCGCGCGCAGCTTGCCCGCGATGTCGTCGCCCGCCTCGCGCCCCGAGCCCATGTTCACGATAGCGCAGACCCGCGCCCTGGCCAGGTCGAAATCGGGGCTTGCTGCCGGCTCGTCCTGGCCGTTCATGTCCTGGTCCTTTCCGCATTGCCACGCCCCCCGAACCCGCGGCCCCGGCGCCCGGTTCCGGTTCCCGCCGGGGCCGGGGTTGCGACAATTCGCCGGCCGGCGCTAATCCTGATCTTTTTACTTGCCTTTCTGGACCCGCTTTGACAGATTGCCGGCGGGAAGCTGAAGGGCGGGATTTCCAGACCGCCGCCCGACCGGCCGTGCCCCTTGGGGATTGCGGCGGTTCGCCACCCGAGACATCAGTTGCCAAACCCTGCGCAGGAGAGTTCTGCCCCGGATACGATCGCAGCATCATCCATGTCTGCACAGCCAGCGCCAGTCCCAAAGCCGCTGGCCGCCGCCGGGATCGGGGACGAAATTCCTTTGAAACGAGATGCATGATGAACATCCGCCTTTCCGAGGCGCCCAGCAAGACGGCGTCGCCCGTGCCTGATCCGGTTCTTTTCGGTTTCGACGGCCCTTCGAGGCGCATCCTGGGGCGCGGCCCCGCGCGGCGGATCGCCGCCGGCAGTGCCGCGACGCTGGAGACGCGCGTGGCCGCGGCCCTTGCCGGGGCGGCGCCGGACGAGATGATCGGCGGCGCCTTGCCCTTTGACCGCGAGGCCGGGGATTGCCTGTGGCAATGCCGGCGCAGCGATGCGCCCGCGTCCGGCGGCG
>NZ_VCBQ01000061.1:0-30355 GCF_006386455.1 Paracoccus sp. FO-3
CGCGGGCGGCAAGGGAGCGGCCGCGCGCATCCAGCGCGTTGCCCGCCGCCGCGGGGTCGCGGCCGGCATCGGTGGCATGGCCCGGCAGGGCCGGCTCGGCCAGCAGCCGGTCGGTCGGCATCAGCTCGGGATAGTCGCCTACCATGTCGCCGCATGCGGCAAGGCTTGCCAGCGCCAGCGCGCCCCAGATCCGCCCCATGCCGTTCCCCTGAAAATTCATGTGCCGGACCATAGGCCTGCGGGGGTGGCGAGGGCAAGATGTGCTCTTTTCTTGGCGCGGCTGGCCGCCTAGAAGGCGGCATGGCAAGAACCCAGGGCTCGAAGGCAGAGATTACCGGACCGCTGGTCCGCGACGCCGCGCGCAGGCTGTTTGCGCGCCACGGCTATGCCGCGGTCTCGATGCGCCAGATCGCGGCCGAGGTCGGCGTGCAGGTCGGCACGCTCTACAGCTATACCGCCGACAAGCAGGCGCTGCTGGCCGACCTGCTGCGGGTGCATATGGAAGAGCTGCTGGCCGCCTGGCGCGACGATCCGGCCCGGCCCGCGCTCGACCGGCTCGAGGCGTTCCTGCGCTTTCACATCCAGACCAGCCTGGAGCGCCCCGAGGCGGTGTTCCTGTCCTATATGGAGCTGCGCAACCTGACGCCCGAGAACCGCGCCGAGATCGCCGCCCTGCGCCGCCGCTACGAGGATGCGCTGGAGGCGATCCTGATCGCCGGCGAAGCCGAGGGCGCGATGGCGGTGCCCGACACGCGGCTGGCCACCATGGCGCTGATCGCCATGCTGACCGGCGTCACCAACTGGTATCGCGAGGGCGGCCGGCTGGACCAGGAACGGGTGGTCGCGGTCTATCGCGAATTGGTGCGCGGCGCGGTGGGTGCATGACCCTTTGCAACCGGCCGGCGTGATCCGATATAAGACGGCATGAGCCTGCCGCCGCAATTCCTTGACGAGATCCGCGCCCGCGTGCCTTTGTCGCGCGTGATCGGGCGCAAGGTGGTCTGGGATCTGCGCCGCTCGAATCAGGCCAAGGGCGATTGGTGGGCGCCCTGTCCCTTCCACGGCGAAAAGACCGCCTCCTTCCATGTCGACGACCAGAAGGGCTTCTATTACTGCTTCGGCTGCCACGCCAAGGGCGATGCGCTGACCTTCCTGCGCGAGGCCGAGGGGCTGGGTTTCATCGAGGCGGTCGAGCTGCTGGCCGCCGAGGCCGGCCTGCCGATGCCCGAGCGCGACCCCCGCCAGGTGCAGCGCGCCGACCGCCGCACCGAGCTGGTCGAGGTCATGGAACAGGCGGTGCGCTGGTTTCGCATGCAGCTGGGCATGGGCCCGGCCGAGGCGGCGCGGGCCTATCTGGCCCGGCGCGGGTTGGACGAGGCCGCCTGCGAAGCCTTCGGCATCGGTTTCGCCCCCGACCAGCGGCAGGGCCTCTACAACGCCCTGCGCGCCAAGGGCATCGCCGAGGCGCTGATCGTCGAGGCCGGGCTGGCGGCCAAGCCCGAGGATGGCGGCGCCTCCTTCGACCGCTTTCGCGGCCGCATCATCTTTCCGATCCGCGACGGGCGCGGGCGCTGCATCGCCTTCGGCGGCCGGGCGATGGACCCGAACGCGCGGGCGAAATACCTCAACAGTCCCGAGACGCCGCTCTTCGACAAGGGGCGCAACCTCTACAATATCGGCCCGGCGCGGGCGGCGGTGGCCAAGGGCCGGCCGCTGGTGGTGGCCGAGGGCTACATGGACGTGATCGCCCTGGTCCGGGCGGGTTTCGAGGGCGCGGTGGCCCCGCTGGGCACCGCGATCACCGAGGACCAGCTGCGGCTGATGTGGCGCATCTCGCCCGAGCCGGTGATCGCGCTCGACGGCGACCAGGCGGGGCTGCGCGCGGCGATGCGGCTGATCGACCTGGCCCTGCCGATGACCGGGCCGGGGCAGGCGCTGCGCTTTGCCTTCCTGCCGCAGGGGCTGGACCCGGACGACCTGATCCGCGCCCGCGGGGCAGGGGCGATGGGCGCCGTGCTGGACGAGGCGCGGCCGCTGGTCGACCTGCTGTGGCGGCGCGAGACCGAGGGACGGGTCTTCGACAGCCCCGAGCGCCGCGCGGCGCTGGACAAGGCGCTTGCCGAGGCGGTGGCCAAGATCCCCGACAAGGACACCCGCGACCATTACCACGCCGTGCTGCGCAACCTGAAATGGGAGCTGTTCGGCAACCGCCGCCGCGCCGATGCGCCCGCGGCCGCGCGCCCGGCCCGCGACTGGCCCCGCGACTGGCAGGGGCAGGGGCGCAATGCCCGCTTCCAGCCGGTCGCGCCGGCGGCGCCCACGCGCGCCTCGCGGCTGTCCTCGCCCGACATGGACGGGCAGCAGGCCGAGGCGCTGGTCGAGGCCATGGTGCTGGCGATCTGCGCCACCCATCCGGGCCTGATCGCCCCGGTCGAATCGCGGCTGGAGCGGCTGGAGCCGCAAGATGCGGACCGCGCCGCGCTGATCCACGACCTGCTGTCGGGCACGCAATCCCAGGCCGGGCAGCGCGCCCTTGAAAGCATCATGGCCGACCCCCATGTGAGGGCGGCCCCGGCGATCCTGCGTCCGCATGACGGCGATGCCGCCGCCGGCATCCTTGCCAATGCCCTGGACCGGATCGAGGCCCGCCGCGCCGCGCGCGAGGAAATCGCCCGCGCCGAGGCCGAGATCGAGGGCCTGGCCGACGAAGGCCTGACTTGGCGCATGGCGCAATCCGCCCGTGCCCGCCAGCAGGCCGACCACCCCTCGCTGGCCGACCTGTCGGACCTGGGCGAGGACAGCGACGCCTATCGGGCCATCCTCGATGCGGCGCTGAAGAACGAGATCTGGCGCAAGCCGCGCCGCTGAAAGGCGCGCGAATCGCCTGCGCCGAATCACCCCGGCCGGCGCCGGGTCGCAGGCTTTGAATCGCCGGCGATTCGCGCTAGAACCGGCCGATAGCCGATCCCGATTCGCCGATTCGCGAATCACCGCTTCAAGGGAGCCAGCATGGCAGCCAACGACGAAGACCAGAAGCCCGAGGCCAAGGACGACGATCCTTCGCTGGACATGTCGCAGGCCGCGGTCAAGCGCATGATCGCCGAAGGGCGCGAGCGCGGCTTCATCACCTATGACCAGCTCAATGCCGTCCTGCCGCCCGAACAGGTCAGTTCCGACCAGATCGAGGATGTCATGTCCATGCTGTCGGAAATGGACATCCGCGTGGTCGAGAACGACGAGGAGGCCGAGGAGGCCGAACCGGGCGGCGAGCTGACCACCACCGGCTCGGGCTCGCGCGAGCTGACCGTCGCCACCGCCGAGACGGAAAAGCTGGACCGCACCGACGACCCGGTGCGCATGTATCTGCGCGAGATGGGCTCGGTCGAGCTGCTGTCGCGCGAGGGCGAGATCGCCATCGCCAAGCGCATCGAGGCCGGCCGCAATACCATGATCGCCGGGCTTTGCGAAAGCCCGCTGACCTTCAAGGCCATCACCATGTGGCGCCAGGAGCTTCTGGACGAGGACATCCTGCTGCGCGACGTGATCGACCTCGAGACCACCTTCGGCCGCTCGATGGACGAGGACGGCGAGGAAGAAGAGGTTCTGCCGACCGAGACCCGTCCCGCCGCAGGCAACGGTGCCGCGCGCGAAGAGGAAGAGTTCGACGCCGACGGCAACCCCATGGGCCGCGAGGAGGACGAGGACGAGGACGACGGCCAGAACCTGTCGCTGGCCGCGATGGAAGCCTCGCTGAAGCCCAAGGTGCTGGAGACGCTGGAGGCCATCGCCCGCGGCTACGAAGAGCTGTCGCACATGCAGGACAACCGCATGTCGGCGACGCTGAACGAGGACGGCACCTTCTCGGCCGCGCAGGAAAGCGCCTATCAGGAGCTGCGTTCGCGCATCGTCGCGCTGGTGAACGAGCTGCACCTGCACAACAACCGCATCGAGGCGCTGGTCGACCAGATCTATGGCATCAACCGCCGCATCGTCACCATCGATTCCAACGTGGTGAAGCTGGCCGATGCCGCGCGCATCAACCGGCGCGAATTCATCGACGCCTATCGCGGCAGCGAGCTGGACCCGACCTGGGTCGAGCGCATGATGCAGCACAAGGGCCGCGGCTGGCAGGCGCTGTTCGAGAAATCCCGCACCCAGGTGGAAAGCCTGCGCGCCGAGATGGCCATGGTCGGCCAGCATGTCGGCGTGGACATCGAGGAGTTCCGCCGCATCGTCAGCCAGGTCCAGCGCGGCGAAAAGGAATCGCGCCAGGCCAAGAAGGAAATGGTCGAGGCGAACCTGCGCTTGGTGATCTCGATCGCCAAGAAATACACGAACAGGGGCCTGCAATTCCTTGATCTCATTCAGGAAGGCAATATCGGCCTGATGAAGGCCGTGGACAAGTTCGAGTATCGCCGCGGCTACAAGTTCTCGACCTATGCGACCTGGTGGATCCGCCAGGCGATCACGCGAAGCATCGCCGACCAGGCCCGGACCATCCGCATCCCGGTCCACATGATCGAGACGATCAACAAGCTGGTGCGCACGGGGCGGCAGATGCTGCACGAGATCGGCCGCGAGCCCACGCCCGAGGAACTGGCCGAAAAGCTGCAGATGCCGCTGGAAAAGGTCCGCAAGGTGATGAAGATAGCCAAGGAGCCGATCAGCCTCGAAACCCCGATCGGGGACGAGGAGGACAGCCAGCTTGGCGATTTCATCGAGGACAAGAACGCCGTCCTGCCGCTCGACTCGGCCATTCAGGAAAACCTGAAGGAGACGACGACGCGGGTGCTGGCCAGCCTGACCCCGCGCGAGGAGCGGGTTTTGCGGATGCGCTTCGGCATCGGCATGAACACCGACCACACGCTGGAAGAGGTCGGCCAGCAGTTCAGCGTCACCCGCGAACGCATCCGCCAGATCGAGGCCAAGGCGCTGCGCAAGCTGAAACATCCCAGCCGGTCGCGCAAGCTGCGGTCCTTCCTGGACCAGTAACCGCCCGGATCAATGAAAAAGGCCGCGCCCCAGGGCGCGGCCTTCGTCGTTCCGGGCTCAGCCGTGCTTTTCGATCCAGTCCACGAAGGCATCGACATAGGCTTGCAGGAACTTCGCGGTCTTTTCGTCGGTGACGCTGCCGTCGGCGGCATGGGCCTCGGCGTGCCACTGGATATAGGCCTCGGGCATGCTCATCATCACCGTGCCGACATGGACCAGGTCGTTTTTCAGCCGCGCCTGCGCCAGCGCCGCGCCGATCACGCCGGGCGAGGTGCCGGTGACGGCCGCGGGCTTGCCCTTCCACGAGTTCTGGCCATAGGGGCGCGTCGCCCAGTCGATCGCGTTCTTGATGACGCCCGGATAGCTGCGGTTGTATTCCGGCGTGATCGCCAGCACCGCGTCGGAATGCTCGATCCGGTCCTTGAGCCGCAGAACCGATTCGGGCGGATCGGCCCAAAGGTCGTCGTTGTAATGCGGCAGATCGCCGATATGCAGCAGGTGGAACTGCAACCGGCCCTCGGCCAGTTTCTGCAATGCCTTCATCAGCTTGTGGTTGAGCGAATCCTTGCGCAGCGACCCCACCATGACGGCGACGGACTTGACCATGCCTGATCTCCTCTTGCGGTTTTCAGGGGCAAGCTAGGGATGCAACCGGCGCGAGGGAAGGGGGCCTTGCGCTTGCATTCTGGGGGAAAAAGGTGAACAGTCCCCGGCAAGCGACGCGAAACCGCGGTTGGGACAAGGCGCAGGGGCCGATGGGCGAGGCGGAAAAAATGCAGGCATGGCTGGCGGATGCGGGCAATCTGCGGCTGCTGTTGGTCGCGGCGCTGGCGGCGCTGGCGCTTTGCCTCGTTGCGCTGTGGCGAACGCGGCGTTCGGCAGCGGCGGATGCCGTGCTGGCCCGGCGGCGCGAGGCCGAGTTGCAGGCGCGCTGCGATGCCGAATCGGCCGGGCTGCGCGACCAGCTTCTGGCCGTCAGCCGGCTGGAGACGCGGGCGGAATCGCTGACCCAGCGCCTGCAGGAGCTGGTCGAGGAGCGCGACGGGCTGAGCGATGCGCTGCATCGCGAAAGGCAGGCGGTCTCGCGGCTGGAGCGCGACCTGGCGGAAACCCGGCTGGCGGCGCAGAAGGACCGCGAGGCGGCCGAGCGCGACATCGCCACCCTGCGCGAATTGCGCGAGGAGATGACCGGCCAGTTCCGCCTGCTGGCCAACGAGACGCTGAAATCCCAGGGCAGCGAGATGCAAAAGGCGCATGGCGAGCAGCTTTCGGCCCTGCTGACTCCGTTTCGCGACCAGGTCCACCGCTTCCAGACCGAGCTTCAGGCCCGCAACAAGGCCACGGACGAGGAACGCGCAAGGCTGCGCGAGCAGATCGAATACCTGCACAAGCGCTCCGAGGACATCTCGCGCGAGGCGGTGGCGCTGACCCGCGCGCTGAAAGGCGACAGCCAGAAGCGCGGCGCCTGGGGCGAGATGATCCTCGAGCGCATCCTCGAGGATTCCGGCCTGATCGCCGGCACGCATTACGACACGCAGTCGAGCCATCGCGACACCGACGGCAAGCTGTGGCGGCCGGACGTGATCGTGAAGATGCCGCAGAAGAAGCTGCTGGTGATCGACAGCAAGGTCTCGCTGAACGCCTATGAAGAGGCGGTGAATGCCGAGGACATGCCGACCCGCGACGCCGCGCTGCGTCGGCACGTCGCCTCGGTTCGCGCCCATGTCGCCGGGCTTGCCGCCAAGGGCTACCAGGCGCTGGACGAGGGCTCGGTCGATTACGTGCTGATGTTCATCCCCGTCGAGGGCGCCTTTTCCGAGGCGCTGCGCGTCGATCCCGACCTGGCGCGGCACGCGATGGAGAGCCGGGTGGGGCTGGCGACGCCGACCACGCTGATGCTGACCCTGCGCACGGTGGATCACATCTGGACGGTCGAGCGGCGCGAGTCGAACGCCATGGCCATCGCCGCCCGCGCCGGCCAGCTTTACGACAAGCTGCACGGCTTCGTCTCGGCGGTCGAAGATGTGGGCAGCGCGCTGGAGCGGGCGCAGAAAAGCCACGCCACCGCCATGGACCGGCTGACCCGCGGGCCGGGCAACGTCATCCGCCAGGCCGAGATGCTGCGCGACCTGGGCGCGCGCACGCAAAAGCGGATCGTACTGGACCATGACGGCGTCGAGTCGCTGGAAGCGCCGGGCGAGGCGGCGGAGTAGCTCATTGGGTATTTGTGCAACGGAGAAACCCATGGCGGGGAGTGATTGGGCGCCTTGGCGCAAACCGCCGGGGCTCTGCAGGGTTGAGCGCGTCGACCTGAACAATCGCGAGTTCTGGCGATTGCTGGTCAAGGCGCCTGTCGGCAAGGTCATGCAGGTCTTGGCGACCCTGGCGATTGCCTTGCATGCAAGGTCGCTGGCCATGCCCGCGGGCAGCGCAGATCGCGCGCAGGTCGAGGCCTGCATGTGGATCGGCACCAGCGTTTTCTTGGCCGCCTGCCTCGTTTTGCTCGTTGAGGCGAGCGGGTTCAACCACGGGCTGAAACGCGCTGATCGCAGCCTGCATTCGGCAGCTTGGTGGCGGTGGCACCTGCTGAGCCGCTTTGCCGGGCAGGTTTTGGTCGTGCTGGCCTTCAGCGGGGTTGTGGTTCTGGGCATATCGGCCCTGGAGCGCCTGTTTTGAACACCACCTTCACCATCCCGACCCGCGGGCCGGCCTGTCATGATTTCACCGCCGAGGTGGAGGCCTGGCTGCGCGGCATCGGCGCGCAGGGGGGCGTGGTGACGCTGTTCGTGCGCCATACCTCCTGCTCGCTCCTGGTGCAGGAGAACGCCGACCCGGACGTGCAGCGCGACCTGCTGGCCTGGCTCGACCGCATCGTGCCGTCGGCCGATCATCCGTCGATGCGCTACCTGACGCATCGCGCCGAGGGGCCGGACGACATGCCCGCGCATCTCAAGGCCGCGATCCTGCCCGTCAGCCTGCAGATCCCCGTCGCGCGCGGCCGGATGGAACTGGGCACCTGGCAGGGCATCTACCTGGTCGAGCATCGCGCCCAGCCGCATCGGCGTGAGGTGGCGGCGCATTTCCAGGGCTCGTGAAGCCGGCCTGCCGCAGCGCAGGAAAACCCTTTTCCTCGCGGCACGGATATGGAAACCTGCCACCCCAAGCGACAGGGATTCACAGGGCAGGGCATGGCGTCAGGAAACCGATCTCAGACGGCTCAGGGGCTGACCCTGATCGCGCCGCCGCTGGGCTATGCCGTGCTGGTGCTGGCGGCGCCCCTGCTGACCATCCTGGCCTATTCCTTCTTCAAGGACGGCTACCTGACGGTGATCCGCGAATTCACGCTGGAGAACTATCGCACCGTCTGGGCCGACCCGATCTTTCACCGCATCATGCTGCGTTCGCTGGGGGTGGCGGCGCTGGTGACGCTGGCCACCGTGGTGCTGGCCTTTCCGGTGGCCTATTTCCTGTCCTTCGCCGTCTCGCCGCAGAAAAAGGCCATGTGGCTGTTCCTGATCACCATCCCGTTCTGGACCAGCTACCTGATCCGGGTTTTCCTGTGGAAGGTGATCCTGGGCTATAACGGCGTCATCAACTCGGGGTTGAAGACGCTGGGGCTGATCGAGCAGCCGCTGACCTTCATCCTCTACAACGTCAACGCCATGGTCATCACGCTGGCCCATGCCTATGCGCCCTTCGCCATCCTGCCGATCTTCATCGCGCTGGAAAAGATCGACCGCTCGCTTCTGGAGGCCGGGCGCGACCTGGGCGAGAGCCGCGCCATGACCTTCTGGCGCGTCACCCTGCCCTTGGCCATGCCAGGGGTGGTGGCGGCGGCGCTGATCGTCTTCATCCCGACCATCGGCGACTATGTCACCCCGGCGCTGATCGGCGGCGGCAAGATCCCGATGATCGCCAACATGATCCAGGCGCAGATGCTGGACCTCGACAACCGGCCGATGGGCTCGGCGCTGGCGGTGACGGCGATGCTGATCGTCGCGGTCATCAGCCTGGCCTTCATCGCCGTGAACCGCCGCTTCCTCAGGGTGCGGCAATGAAGGGCGGGGGCCTGCGCGCCTATGCGCTGATCTACCTGCTGTTCCTTTACGCGCCGATCCTGCTTCTGCCGATCTTCGCCTTCAATTCGGGCACGATCATCGCCTTTCCGCTGAAGGGCTTTACCACGGAATGGTTCGCGCAGATGTGGGGCAATGCCTCGCTGCGCCGGGCGCTGACCAATTCGCTGACCATCGCCGTCAGTTCCTCGATCCTGGCGACCTGCCTTGGCGTATTCGCCGCCCGCGCCTCGACCCGCTTCGCCTTTCCGGGCAAGGGGCCGATCATGGGGCTGATCATGCTGCCGCTGGTGCTGCCCGAGATCATCGTCTCGATCTCGCTTCTGGTGGTGCTCTTGTCGCTGGGCGTGCAGCTGAGCATCCTGACGGTGATCCTGGGCCATACGCTGATCTGCATGCCCTATGCCACGGTGATCCTGTCCACCGCCTTCAACTCGCTCGACCGTTCGCTGGAGGAGGCGGCCTATGACCTGGGCGAGACGCGGATCAGCGCCTTCCGGCTGGTGATCCTGCCGCTGGTCATGCCGGGCATCATCTCGTCCCTGCTGATGAGCTTCACCATCAGCCTGGACGAATTCATCATCGCCTTCTTCCTGGCCGGGAACGAGCCGACGCTGCCCACCTATATCTTCAGCCAGCTGCGTTTCCCCAAGCAGATCCCGATGATCATGGCGCTGGGGACGGTGCTGGTGCTGCTGTCGATCGCCCTTTTGACTATCGCCGAATATTTCCGCCGCCGCGGCATCGCCAAGACCGGCGCCAAGGATACCGGAGGCTTCCTGTGACGACCCAAAACCCCGGCCCGAAAAGCACCGCCGCCCATCGCGCCGCCATGGCCGGCGCGCGCCCGATGATCGAGATCCGGCAGGTGCAGAAGCATTACGGCGATTATCACGCGCTGCGCGGCATCGACCTGACCATCCGCTCGGGCGAGTTCTTTTCGCTGCTGGGGCCCTCGGGCTGCGGCAAGACCACGCTTCTGCGCACCATCGCCGGGTTCGAGGATATTTCCTCGGGCGTGGTGCTGATCGACGGGCAGGACATGCAGGACGTGCCGGCGAACCGGCGGCCGACCAACATGGTGTTCCAGTCCTATGCCATCTTCCCGCACCTGACCGTGGCCGAGAACGTGGGCTTCGGCCTGCGCCGCGACCCGCGCTCGCGCGCCGAAAAGGCGGCGGCGGTCGAACAGGCGCTGGAGATGGTGGGGCTGAAAGGCTATGGCAGCCGCGCCAGCCATGCGCTGTCGGGCGGGCAGCGGCAGCGGGTGGCGCTGGCCCGCGCGCTGATCCTGAAGCCCAAGGTGCTGCTGCTGGACGAGCCGCTTTCGGCGCTGGACCGCAAGATGCGCGAGCAGATGCAGGTCGAGCTGATCAAGCTGCAACGCCAGGTCGGCATCACCTTCGTCCTTGTCACCCACGACCAGGAAGAGGCGCTGGTCATGTCCGACCGCATCGCGGTGATGTTCGAGGGCCAGATCGCCCAGCTCGACGGGCCCGAGGCGCTTTATGCCCGCCCGACCAGCCGCCGGGTGGCGAATTTCATCGGGGTGATGAACTTCCTGCCCGCCCGCGTGCTGGGCGAGACCGCCGATGCGGTGCAGATCGAGGCGCCGGGGCTGGGCCGCGTCGACATTCCCCTGGCCAATGTCAGCCAGGCCGATCCGGGCGACGACGGCCCCTCGATCGGCTTCCGGCCCGAGGCGGTGTCGCTGGTCGCGCCCGGCGCGCAGGGCGCGAACCGGGTGGCCGAGGGGGTGATCGACGAGGTCGTCTATTACGGCGACATGACCTATTACGACGTGCGGCTGGACGGCTCGGCCGGCTTCGACGGCCAGGCGCGGCCGGTGCGCATCGCCATGCGCAACGTCTTCGGCCGCGAGGTGCAGGATGTCGGCACCCGCGCGAATGTGAGCTGGTCGCCGGGCTCGCTGGTGCTTTTCCGCTGATCGGCGCGTAAGCGGCCGCGGCATTCCGCCGAGCCGGTTTGCGGCCCCGGCCACCCCATGCCACAGTCCGCCCACACGCAACAGACGGAGATCGAGATGATCGCACGTTTCGCAATCCTGCCCGCCCTGGCCCTTGGCCTGACCGCAGGCGTGACGCTGGCGCAAGAGACGGCCCCGGCCGCGCCCGCCGCCCCCGAGGCCCCGGCCACGACCGAGGCGCCTGCCGCCGTGCCGGCCCAGGACAGCGCCGCCGCCTATGAAAGCGCGCGCAACCAGCTGGGCGTCCTGGCCTATTGCCAGGAGCAGGGCCATATCGACGGCAAGGCGGTCGAGATCCAGACCAAGCTGCTGGCGATGATCCCGGCGGGCGACAGCGCCAAGGGCGATGCCGCCGAGGCCAAGGGCAAGGAAGGCACCGTCTCGGCCATGGGCGTCGAGCGGACGCTGGCCGATGCCGCGACCGAGCAGAACACCACCGAAGAGGCGCTCTGCAAGCAGATGGAAGGCTTGCTGCAACAGCTCGCCTCGCAGGTTCCGGCCTGACGCCTTGCCGATCGTTCTTGGCGCGGGGCCAGTCGCTCGGCCCTTCGCCTCTGGCCGGCTCCCTCTCGGGGCCGGCCATTTTCGTTACAGGGGCGGGTTACAGGGGCGGCAGGGCCGCCTGAACCTTCCTGGGCAGGGCGCCGCGCACCAGGCGATAGGAATGGCGGATGCGATGCGCCAGCTCGTCGGGCGCCGAATCGAGCGGCAGCGCGACCCAGCTGCGGTGCAGATAGGCCGCGCGCTCGGCCACGCCGGTCTCGATCAGGAATTCGGCCGTCTCGGCGCTGTCGGTCTTGACCGAGACATGGGTGCCGATGGCGCCGGTGACGGCAAAGGTCTTGCCGCCGATCTTCCAGCAATCATGGCCGCCGCCCCAGGGATCCGACCACTCGGCCCCAGGCTGCGCGGCGCAGATTTCATTGACCAGTTCGCGGCTCATGGCCCAAGTTTTGCAGCCTCTCTTGGCATAGGCAAGACAATGCGTTAAGGCGGGCGCATGAAGGCAGGAACCGCCACCACTCGCTGCATCATTACCGGCTGAAAATTCAGGCGGGCGGTTCATGGTGACCTGACGACGCCCGCAAAGGGGAAGTCATGGTCGAGATCAGGCTGACGAATACCAGGACGCGCCGGAAAGAGGTTTTCCGGCCCATCGACCCGCAGAACGTGCGGCTCTATCTCTGCGGGCCGACGGTCTATGACCGGGCGCATCTGGGCAATGCCCGCCCGGTGGTGGTGATCGACGTGCTGGTGCGGCTGCTGCGCCACGTCCATGGCGCGGACCATGTCACCTATGTGCGCAACTTCACCGACGTGGACGACAAGATCAACGCCGCCGCCCTGGCCCGCAAGGAGGCCGGTGCCGAAGGCAGCCTCGAGGAGCTGATCCGCGAGCGCACGCATGAGACCATCGGCTGGTATCACGCCGACATGGATGCGCTGGGGGCGGCGCGGCCGGATTACGAGCCGCGCGCCACCGATTACATCGGCGAGATGATCGCCATGATCGAGACGCTGGTCCAGGGCGGCCATGCCTATGCCAAGGACGGGCATGTGCTGTTCCGCGTGCGCAGCTTTGCCGGTTACGGCAAGCTTTCGGGGCGTTCGGTCGACGACATGATCGCCGGCGCCCGCGTCGAGATCGCGCCGTTCAAGGAAGACCCGATGGATTTCGTGCTGTGGAAGCCCTCGGATGCGGAACTGCCGGGCTGGGACAGTCCCTGGGGCCGCGGCCGTCCGGGCTGGCATATCGAATGCTCGGCCATGTCCTACGAATTGCTGGGCGAAAGCTTCGACATCCATGCCGGCGGCATCGACCTGCAATTTCCCCATCACGAGAACGAGATTGCGCAAAGCTGCTGCGCCCATCCGCATGGCGATTTCGCCCGCGTCTGGCTCCATAACGAGATGCTGCAGGTCGAGGGGCGCAAGATGTCCAAGAGCCTGGGCAATTTCTTCACCGTCCGCGACCTCTTGGACCAGGGCATTCCGGGCGAGGTGATCCGTTTCGTGCTGCTGTCGACGCATTACCGCAAGCCGATGGACTGGACGGCCGAGAAGGCGCGCGAGGCCGAGGCCGTGCTGCGCCGCTGGCGCGGCCTTGTCGCGGGGATCGACCCCGCGCCAAGCCCGGCACCCGCCGTCCTGGCCGCGCTTGCCGACGACCTCAACACCGCGGGTGCGATCGCGGCCTTGCACGAGATGGCGGGGCAGGGCGACGGCGCGGGCCTGCTGGCCGGCGCCCGCATGCTTGGCCTGCTGACCGAGGATCTGGGCGGCTGGATCGCCGAGGGCCCCGACCTGTCGCCCTGGGCCGAGCGCATGGCGGCGCTGCGTGCCGAGGCCAAGGCCAGCAAGGATTTCTCGGCGGTGGACGGCTTCAAGCAGCGCCTGCTGGCCGCCGGGGTCGAGGTGCGCATGGGCCCGGCCGGGGTCGAGCTTCTGCCCGGTCCGGATTTCGACGCCGCCGGACTGCCCGAATAACCGAACACCAGCCAGCCGAAGGGGCCGCCCCGATGACGCGCCAGCGCCTTTACCTTTACGACACCACGCTGCGCGACGGGCAGCAGACCCAGGGCGTGCAGTTCTCTGCCGCCGAAAAGGCCGAGATCGCGCAGATGCTGGACCGGCTGGGCGTCGATTACATCGAGGGCGGCTGGCCGGGCGCCAACCCGACCGACAGCGATTTCTTCGCCCAGGCCCCGGCGACCCGCGCCACCATGACCGCCTTTGGCATGACCAAGCGCGCCGGCCGCTCGGCCGACAACGACGACGTGCTGGCGGCGGTGATGAATGCCGGCACCCCGGCCGTCTGCCTGGTCGGCAAGACCCATCCCTTCCATGTCCGCGAGGCGCTGGGGATCTCGCTCGAGGAGAACCTCGACAATATCCGCGCCTCGGTCGCGCATCTGGTGGCCCAGGGGCGCGAGGCGCTGTTCGATGCCGAGCATTTCTTCGACGGCCATGACGAGGACGCGGATTATGCCCTGGCCTGCCTGCGCGCGGCGCTGGAGGCGGGCGCGCGCTGGATCGTGCTGTGCGACACCAACGGCGGCACCCTGCCCGAACGGGTGGGGCAGGTCACGCGCGCGGTGATCGCGGCCGGCATCCCCGGCGACCGGCTGGGCATCCATTGCCATGACGATACCGGCAATGCCGTGGCCTGCACGCTTGCCGCGGTCGATGCCGGGGCGCGGCAGGTGCAGGGCACGCTGAACGGGCTGGGCGAGCGTTGCGGCAACGCGAGCCTGACCAGCCTGATCCCGACCCTGCTGCTGAAGGAGCCCTATCGCTCGGCGCTGGAAACCGGCGTCACCGCCGAGGGGCTGGCCGGGCTCACGCGCATCTCGCGCCGGCTGGACGAGATCCTGAACCGCCCGCCCGCCCGGCCCGCGCCCTATGTCGGCGCTTCGGCCTTTGCCCACAAGGCCGGGCTGCATGCCAGCGCCATCCTGAAGAACCCGGCGACCTACGAGCATGTGGACCCCGCCACGGTCGGCAACGAGCGCATCATCCCGATGTCGAACCAGGCCGGGCAGTCGAACCTGCGCGCGCGCCTTGCCGAGGCGGGGATCGAGGTCGGCCGCGACGATCCGGCGCTGGCGCGCATCCTGGACCTGGTCAAGGCGCGAGAGGATGCCGGCTATGCCTATGACGGCGCGCAGGCCAGCTTCGAGCTGCTGGCGCTCGCCGAACTGGGCCGGATGCAGCATTACTTCACCGTCGAGCGCTACCGCGTCACCGTCGAGCGGCGCAAGAATGCGCTGGGGAAACGGATTTCCGTCTCGGAAGCCGTGGTGGTGGTGCAGATCGGCGGCGAGCGCATGCTGTCGGTCAGCGAAAGCATGGATGCCGAGGGGCATGACCGCGGCCCGGTCAACGCGCTGTGGCGGGCGCTGGCCAAGGACCTGGGCCCCTATCAGGCGGCCATCGACGACATGCACCTGGTCGATTTCCGCGTCCGCATCACCGGCGGCGGCACCGAGGCGGCGACGCGGGTCATCATCGACAGCGCCGACGGGCAGGGCCATCGCTGGTCCACCGTGGGCGTCTCGCCCAATATCGTCGATGCCAGTTTCGAGGCGCTGGTCGATGCGATCCGCTGGAAGCTGGTCCGCGACCGGGTGGTGCCGGCATGAGCCTGGACGATTGCGCCGAGGCGCTGCGCGAGCACGATCCCGATCGCTTCGGCATCTGCCTGCTGGTTCCCGCCGAAGCGCGGCCGCGGCTGCTGACGCTTTATGCGCTGAACCTGGAACTGGCGCGTGCGCCCTTGGCCTCGACCGAGCCGCTGATCGCCGAGATGCGGCTGCAATGGTGGATCGAGCGGCTGGAGGACATCGGCGCCGGCAAGGCGCAGTCGCATGAGCTGCTGACGCCGCTGGCCGAGGCCTGGGGGCCGCGCGCCGCCGGTTTCGCCGTGCTGGCCGAGGCGCGGCGCCGCGATGCGGCGCGCGAGCCGCTGGACGGGCCTGAAGCCGTCGCGGCCTATGTGCGGGATACGGCGGTGCCGCTGGCGCGCTTCGCCGCCGAGGCCCTGGGCTGGGAGGCTGCCGGGGGCTTCGCGCCCCCGGACCCCCGCGGGGTATTTGGAAAACGGAGAAAGCCGGAGGTTGCCGAGATCGTCGACGCCCAGGCCGAGGGGGCGGGGTTGGCGCATTGGCTGGCCGCGCTGCCGGTCTTGCAGGGGCTGGGGCTGGGCCTTTGGGACGCCTCGCCCGAGGCGCTGGCCGGGATCGCGGACAGGGCCCGCGCGAAGCTTGCCGAGGCCAGGGCGCAGCGCCGGCTTGTGCCGCGCCGGCTGGCGCCGGTGCTGTTTGCCGGCGCGGGCGTGCGGGCCGCGTTGCGGGCGGCGCCGCGGGGGATCGAGGCGCTGGCCGGCGCCGCGCCCTCGGAGTTCCGCCGCCGCCTTGCGCTTGGCGCCTTTGCGCTGACGCATCGCTGGTGGATATGAAAAAGGGCGGCCTCGCCGGGCCGCCCTGCTTCGTTGCGATGCCCTGCGGATCAGCCGCGCAGGATGGACTTGCCGGCATATTCCGCTGCGGCGCCCAGCATTTCCTCGATGCGGATCAGCTGGTTGTATTTCGCCAGCCGGTCCGAGCGCGCGAGGCTGCCGGTCTTGATCTGGCCGCAGTTCGTCGCCACCGCCAGGTCGGCGATGGTCGCGTCCTCGGTCTCGCCCGAGCGGTGCGACATGACCGAGGTGTAGCGCGCGCGATCCGCCATGCGCACGGCGTCGAGCGTCTCGGTCAGCGTGCCGATCTGGTTCACCTTGACCAGCAGCGAGTTGCCGCAGCCCCGCGCGATGCCCTCGGCCAGGCGCGCCGGGTTGGTCACGAAGAGGTCGTCGCCGACCAGCTGCACCCGGCCGCCCAGCGTGTCGGTCAGGAGCTTCCAGCCTTCCCAGTCGTCCTCGGAACAGCCGTCCTCGATCGACAGGATCGGGTAGTCGTTGCACAGCGCCTCGAGATAGGCGACGTTCTCGGCCGGGGTCAGCGACTTGTCCTCGCCGGCCATTTCATACTTGCCGCCCTTGAAATACTCGGTCGAGGCGCAGTCCAGCGCCAGCATGATGTCGTCGCCGGGGGTGTAGCCGGCCTTCTCGATGGCCTTGAGGATGAAGTCCAGCGCGTCGCGGGTGCTGCTGAGGTTCGGCGCGAAGCCGCCCTCGTCGCCGACGCCGGTGGCGAGGCCCGCCGCCGAGAGTTCCTTCTTGAGCGTGTGGAAGACTTCCGAGCCCATGCGCACGGCTTCGCGGATGTTCTCCGCCGAAACCGGCATGATCATGAATTCCTGGATGTCGATGGGGTTGTCGGCATGTTCGCCGCCGTTGATGATGTTCATCATCGGCACCGGCAGCACGCGGGCGCCGGCGCCGCCGACATAGCGGTAGAGCGGCTGGGTGCAGGCTTCGGCCGCGGCCTTGGCCACCGCCAGCGAGACGCCCAGGATGGCATTGGCGCCCAGGCGGCCCTTGTTCGGGGTGCCGTCCAGCTCGATCATCATGCGGTCGATGGCGACCTGTTCGGTCGCGTCCTCGCCGATCAGGTTCTCGGCGATCTCGCCGTTGACGGCGGCGACGGCTTCCAGCACGCCCTTGCCCATGTAGCGGGCCGTGTCGCCGTCGCGCTTCTCGACCGCCTCATGCGCGCCGGTCGAGGCGCCCGAGGGCACCGCCGCCCGGCCCATGGTGCCGTCTTCCAGCGTCACATCGACCTCGACCGTCGGGTTGCCCCGGCTGTCCAGAATCTCTCGCGCGAATATGTCGATGATGGCGGTCATGTCTGCGTCCCCCTTGGCTGACGAGCTTTGGCGCTGTTTAACCGCCTTCGCAATTGCAGAAAAGCGTCAATCCGCCCCGGCCACCCCATCCTCGCCGGGAATGCGCGAGGTGACGCGCGCCGGCTGGTAGCCGCGCGGCACCTCTTCATGCGCATCGACGGCGAGGTCGGCCCAGATCGGCAGGTGGTCCGAGGCCGCCCGCGCCATCTCGTTGTCCAGCACGCCGCAATCCAGCACCTCGATGCTGCGCGAGACGGCGAAGCGGTCGTAGCGCAGGCGCGGGAAGGGCGCGGGCCAGCTGGGGCCGGGGGTGACGACGCGCAGCGCCTCAAGCGCCTCAAGCCCGCGCGAATCGTGCCATTCGTTGAAATCGCCGGTCAGCGCCATGCGGTCGTGGCCGATGCGCCGCGCCTGGGCGATGATGCGCGACAGCTGGGCGCGGCGCGACGAGCGCATCAGCCCCAGATGCACCGCCACCACCGTCAGCCCCGGCAGGCGCAGCACCAGCGCGCCCCTGGGCTCGATCCCCGGCAGGGGCAGGCGGCGGATCTCGGCCCTCTCGCGCAGTTCGGGGCGCAGCAGGATGGTCTGGCCGTGCCAGCCCAGCGAATTCTCGCCGGTGCCCAGGAAGGGGGCGGGGACCATGCCGGTGGTCTTTTCGATCAGCGCGCGCGGCAGCGCCTCGGGGCGGGCGCCGAAGCGGAAATCGACCTCTTGCAGGGCGATCACGTCGGCA
Organism: Paracoccus sp. FO-3; assembly: GCF_006386455.1. Classification (NCBI taxonomy): domain Bacteria; kingdom Pseudomonadati; phylum Pseudomonadota; class Alphaproteobacteria; order Rhodobacterales; family Paracoccaceae; genus Paracoccus; species Paracoccus sp. FO-3. Next base: position 18,077 of record NZ_VCBQ01000061.1, read on the forward strand.
TCCAGTTCGGCGATGACGCGCAGGTTGCGCTCGGGCGCGTGCGGGCCGGTCATGCCGCGGCACTTGTGCAGGTTGTAGCTGGCCAGGCGAAGGTGGTCGGGGCTCGGATGGTCGGGGCTTTTCGGCATTGGGCCTTTCGCTGCTGCTCAGGTGCCGCAGAAGGTGCGACGGACGATCTCATCGGGGGCGGGGGCCTGCGCGAAGCCGTCCCATTCCGGCCGGTCCTGGAAGGGCGCGCGCAGCGCCGCGTCGAGCGCGTGGAAGGGCGCGTAATCGCCCTCGCGCCCGGCGGCGATGACCTCCTCGATGCGGTGGTTGCGCGGGATGCGGCGCGGGTTGGCGCGCGCCATGACCTGGCTTGCGTCCGCAAGGTCGCGGATGCGCGACCGCCAGCCCTCGGCCCAGGCGTCGAACTGCTGGGGCGCCGCGAATTCGTCGCGGGCGCGGCCGTCGGCCAGCCCGGCGAAGGTGCGGGTGAAATCCGCCTCCTCGGCCGCCATCAGCGTCAAGAGCCGCTCGATCAGCGCCCGGTCCTCGGGGCGAGGGTCGGCGATGCCCAGCTTGGCGGCAAAGCGCTTCAGCCATTCCGCCTGGTAGAGCCCAGGGAAGCTGTGGACGATGCGCGTCGCCTCGGCCACCGCCGCGTCGTCGTTGCCCATCAGGGGCACCAGGCAGCTGGCGAATTGCGCCAGGTTCCAGACCGCGATGTTGGGCTGTTCGTTCCAGGCATAGCGGCCCTGGGCGTCGATCGAGCTGAACACCTTGTCGGGGCGGTAGCCGTCCATGAAGGCGCAGGGGCCGTAGTCGATGGTCTCGCCCGAGACCGACATGTTGTCGGTGTTCATCACCCCGTGGATGAAGCCGAGCGCCATCCAGCCGGCGATGGTCGCGGCCTGCCGCTCGACCACGCGCTGCAGCAGGTCGGCCGCGCCCGAGGCATCGGGATAGTGCCGGGCGATGACGTGGTCGGCCAGCAGTTGCAGCCGCTGCCGGTCGCCGCGGGCGGCGTAGAATTCGAAGGTGCCGACGCGGATATGGCTGGCGGCGACGCGGGTCAGCACCGCGCCGGGCAGCAGCGTCTCGCGGATCACAGTCTCGCCGGTGGTGACGGCCGCAAGGGCGCGCGTGGTCGGGATGCCGAATGCGGCCATGAATTCGCTGACCAGGTATTCGCGCAGCACCGGGCCCAGCCAGGCCCGCCCGTCGCCCCGGCGCGAGAAGGGCGTCGGCCCGGCACCCTTCAGCTGGATGTCGAAGCGCGCCCCGTCCGGCGCCACCACCTCGCCCAGCAGGACCGCGCGCCCGTCGCCCAGCTGCGGCACGAAGCCGCCGAACTGGTGGCCGGCATAGGCCTGGGCGATGGGCTCGGCCCCCTCGGGCAGGGCGTTGCCGGCCAGCATGGCCACGCCCTCGGGGCTGGCAAGCCAGTCGGCGTCGAAGCCCAGCCGCTCGGCCAGGGGCCGGTTCAGCGCCACAAGCCGCGGGTCGCGCACCGGGGTCGGGGGGGTGCGGGTGAAGAAACCTTCCGGCAGTCGGGCATAGCTGTTGTCGAAGTGGATCATCGCGGCCCTCCCTTCGGACATTAATCTAGACCCGATTGCCGGAATGTTAAGGGTGGAGGCGATTCAATGCGTCACGCTGCCCGAGAACAGGTTCACGATGACGACACCCGCGACGATCATGGAAAGCCCGACCACCGCCGCGAAATCCAGACTCTGGCCAAAGACGACAAGCCCGATCAGCGAGACCAGCACGATCCCCAGCCCGCTCCAGATCGCATAGGCGATGCCCAGCGGCATGGCCCGCAAGGCCAGCGACAGGAAATAGAACGAGCCCGCATAGCACAGGCCCATCAGCAGGGTGGGGACAAGCCGGGTGAACTGCTCGCTGCGCTGCAGGAAGGTGGTGCCGACCACTTCAAGCGTGATGGCGGTGAAAAGCGTGGCATAGGTCAGGACCGGCATGGCGTCTCCACTCGTTCGTCGCCGGCCCATCTAATTCGCGGGACGGGGGAAAGTCACGCCACTTGCACGAAAACGGCCAAGCGCGTATCCCACGGCTTTGCCATAGCTGACAGGATTGCGCCCGTGAAATTCCTCGATCTCGCCAAGGTCTATGTCCGCTCGGGCGGCGGGGGCGCGGGCTGCGTATCCTTCCGCCGCGAGAAGTTCATCGAATATGGCGGGCCGGACGGCGGCGACGGCGGCAATGGCGGCGATGTCTGGGCCGAGGCGGTCGAGGGGCTGAACACGCTGATCGACTTTCGCTTCCAGCAGCATTTCTTCGCCAAGTCGGGCGGGCATGGCATGGGCGCGCAGCGCACCGGCGCCTCGGGAGACGACATCCTGTTGCGCGTGCCGGTCGGCACCGAGATCCTGGAAGAAGACCAGGAAACCGTGGTCGCCGACCTGACCGAGCCGGGCCAGCGGGTGCTGCTGGCCAGGGGCGGCAACGGCGGCTTCGGCAACCTGCATTTCAAAAGCTCGACCAACCGCGCGCCGCGCCACGCCAACCCCGGCCAGCCGGGGGTCGAGCGCACGCTGTGGCTGCGGCTGAAGCTGATCGCCGATGCCGGGCTGGTGGGCCTGCCGAATGCCGGGAAATCGACCTTTCTTGCCGCGGTGTCGAACGCGCGGCCCAAGATCGCGGACTATCCCTTTACCACGCTGCACCCGAACCTGGGCGTCGTGGGCGTGGACGGGCATGAATTCGTCATGGCCGACATCCCCGGCCTGATCGAGGGCGCTTCCGAGGGCCGGGGCCTGGGCGACCAGTTCCTGGGCCATGTCGAGCGCTCGCGCGTGCTTCTGCACCTGGTCGACGGCACGGCCGAGGACGTGGCGCAGGACGCCCGCACCATCCTGACCGAGCTTCAGGCCTATTCCCCGGCTCTGGCCGAAAAGCCGCGGGTGACGGCGCTGAACAAGATCGACGCGCTCGACCCCGAGACGCTGGCCGAGCGCAAGGCGGCGCTCGAGGCCGAGATCGGCGGCCCGGTGCTCTTGATGTCCGGCGTCTCGCGCGAAGGCGTGACCGAGGTCTTGCGCGCACTCTGGTCGCGGATCGCGCCCTCGCGCAAGCCCGCCGCCGACAAGGAAGACAAGCCGTGGCAGCCCTGACGCCGGAACTGGGCCGCGCGCAGCGGCTGGTGGTCAAGATCGGCTCGGCGCTGCTGGTGAACGGCGCGGGGCTGCGCGCCGAATGGCTGCGCGCGCTTTGCGACGACGTGGCGCGGGCGCGGGGGCGGGGGACGGACGTGGTGCTGGTTTCCTCGGGCGCCATCGCGCTGGGGCGGCAGGTGCTGGGCCTGCCCGCCGGTCCCCTGCGGGTCGAGCAGTCGCAGGCGGCGGCGGCGGTGGGCCAGATCAAGCTCGCCCGCGCCTATGAAGAGGCGCTGGCGCCGCATGGCGTCAAGACCGCGCAGCTGCTGGTGACGCTGGACGACACCACCGACCGGCGCCGCTATCTCAACAGCCGGGCGACCATGCAGACGCTCCTGGGCCTCGGCGTGGTGCCGATCGTGAACGAGAACGACACCGTGGCGACCGACGAGATCCGCTTCGGCGACAACGACCGGCTGGCGGCGCAGATCGCCGTGACCTGCGGGGCCGACCAACTCCTGCTGCTGTCCGACGTCGACGGGCTCTATACCGCCAATCCCAAGACCGACCCCGCCGCGCGTCACCTGCCGGTGGTCCAGCAGATCACCCCCGAGATCGAGGCCATGGGCGGCGACCCGATCTCGGGCGTCAGCAAGGGCGGCATGAAGACCAAGCTGATGGCGGCGCGCACGGCGGTGGCGGGCGGCTGCGCCATGGCCATCGCCGAGGGCTCGGTGCTGAACCCGCTTTCCGCCGTGGCGAGTGGCGCGCGGGTGACATGGTTCCTGCCCGACACCGACCCGCAGGCCGCGCGCAAGCGCTGGATCGCGGCGATGAAGCCCAAGGGCGAGATCACCGTCGATGCCGGCGCGGCGCTGGCGCTGGGGCAGGGCAAGTCGCTGCTGCCGGCCGGCGTCACCGCCGTCTCGGGCCGCTTCGGCCGGGGCGATCCGGTGGTGGTGCAGGACGGCAAGGGCGCACGGCTGGCCTGCGGCCTCGTGCGCTATTCCTCGACCGAGGCGCGCGCCATCGCCGGCCATCGCAGCGACGAGATCGAGGGCATCCTCGGCTATCCCGGCCGGGCCGCGCTGGTCCATCGCGACGACATGGTGGTGTGATCTTCTTGGGCCGTAGCTTCTGCGTCGCGGTCGCATGGGTATTTGAAGAACGAAGAAGCCCGGTGCCGCGCTGAATTTCGGAAAGCGGCACCGGGCTTCTTCGTTCCATAAATACCCATCTGCGACACCGATCATGAGGCCGGCGTCGCAGTTCACTCGATCGGGCGCGGCTTGGCGAGCGCGTGGCGGCGCTGGAACAGCCCGCGGATCTGCGACATGCGCACCGCGTTCTGGCCCGGTGCGGGCAGTCCCAGCACCGTATCGCGCAAGAGCGCGATGCCGTCCTCGCTGCGGCCGGGCAGCGACGCGGCCGGGATCGGGGCGCCGATGGTCACGCGGAAGGGCTGGCCCGCCTTGTTCAGCACCTCGTTGAACAGCGTCACGTCGCGCAGCGTCGGGTGGATCGCGTCAAGCAGGTAGAACAGCGCCGAATTGCGCGCCCGGATCCGCAGCGGGATGATGGGCGCATCGAACTTGCGTGCGATCATCGCTGCGCTGGCCATCCAGGGGCGCTCGTGCAGGCTCAGGCCCCGGCGCTTGGCCAGCCGGCCCGAGGGGAAGATCAGACCGATCCGCCCGCGCCCCAGCGCCTCGCGCGTATAGTCCATCGTGGCGCGGGTCTTGGCATGGCTGCGCTTTTCGGCGCGCCATTCCACCGGGGCGATCAGGCTGTCGAATTGCGGCAGGATGCGCAGGATGTCGTGATTGGCATAGACGAAAAGATCGTCCCGCACCGCAGCGATCACCGCGTTCAGCACGATCCCGTCGGCGATCCCGGTCGGGTGGTTCGACACGATCAGCGCCGGGCCGGTGGCCGGGATATGCTCGATCCCCTCGACCCGCAGGTCGCGCAGGATCAGCCCGGCGATGCGGCGCATGACCTCGTCCGTGGGCAGGTCGCGATATTCCGCCGCCAGCTCCAAGGTGCGCGGATAGCGCAGGAGCCGCATCAGCAGCTGCCGCGCCAGCGCATGGTGCCGGCGGCCCGAAAAAAGCCAGGGCGCCCGCTCGGCAATCAGCGGATCGAGACGGCGTTTCATGTCCTCGCGGGCATCCATGGGGGCAGTATTGCCGTGCCCGCAAGATGCCCGCAAGAGTGGTTCGATCATGGTCAGGCGCCACCGGCAAGGATGCGCGTAACCATCTCGGAGGTGTTGCGCGACAGGCCCGGCATCGCCGCCAGCCGGCCAAGTGCGACGCGGGCATGGGCCTGGCGGGTGGCGTCGTAGCGGGTCCAGGTCTCGAAGGTCGAACACATGCGCGCGGTGGTCTGCGGGTTCACCGGGTCGAGCCGCATCAGCCAGTCCACGGTGAAATCGTAGCCCGAGCCGTCGGCGGCGTGGAAGGCGGCGTGGTTCGCGCCGAGCCCGCCGATCAGGGCGCGGAAGCGGTTCGGGTTCTTCCAGTCGAAATCCGGCCGCGCCGCAAGATCGCGGGCGCGGGCCACCGCCAGGCCGGGCGCGGCGCGCAGCGGCTGGACCATGAACCATTTGTCCATGACCAGGCGGTTCCCGGCGAATTCCCGCGCAAAGGCCGCCAGCGCCTCGGCGTCCCTGCCGGCCGCGATCAGCCATTCCAGCGCGCCCTGCCGCTCGGTCATGTTCGAGGCGGCGGCGAACAGCGCCTCGGCCCGCGCGGCCCCGTCGATGCGCGACAGAAGGCCCAGACAGGCGAGCCGCAGGCTGCGCCGCCCCGCGCCCTCGGCATCGGGGCGATAGGGGCCGGGGGTCGCCATCGCCTCGTAGAGCCGGGCCAGCGCCGGTTCATGCGCCGCGGCGATGTCGCGGGCCAGCGCCTCGCGCGCGGCATGGATCGCGTCCGGGTCCGGGATCTCGCCGCGGGCGGCGATGGTGGTCGCGATCTCTTCCTCGCCGGGCAGGGACAGGCAGAGCGCGGCAAAGGCCGGGTCGGCCTCGGCATCGGCCAGAAGCCCGCCGATGGCGCGGCTGAATTCCGCGCCGCCCTCGGCCCCGGTGGACCGCGCGATCAGCGCGTCCAGCGCCAGGTCGTGGCCGGCCTGCCAGCGGGCATAGGGGTCGGTGTCATGCGCCAGCAGCAGCGCCTGTTCGTCCGCCGCGATCTCGCGCGAGACCGTCACCGGCGCCGAAAAGCCGCGCAGGAGCGAAACCACCGGCCGCGCGCCCAGGTCCCCGAAGCGGAAGCTCTGCCGGGCCTCGGTCATCTCCAGCACCGTGGTCGGCAGCACCTCGTCGCCATTCGGGCCGATCAGGCCGAGCGCGATGGGAATCACCCGCGGCGGCTTGTCCGGCTGGCCGGGGGTCGGCGCGGTTTCCTGGCGGAAATCCAGCGTGAGCGTGCCGTCGCGCCAATCCTCGGAAAGCGTCAGCCGCGGCGTGCCGGCATCAGTATACCAGCGCTTGAACTGGGTCAGGTCGCGGCCGGTGGCGTCCTGAAAGACCTTGATCCAGTCCTCGATGGTGCAGGCCTGGCCGTCGTGGCGGTCGAAATAGAGGTCGAGCGCGCGGCGATAGCCCTGATCGCCGACCAGCCGCTTGAGCATGCCGATGACCTCGGCGCCCTTTTCATAGACCGTGGCGGTGTAGAAATTGTTGATCTCCTGATAGTGGTCCGGGCGCGGCGGATGCGCGAGCGGCCCGGCATCCTCGCGGAACTGGCGCGCGCGCAGGGTCTGGACGTCATGGATGCGTTTGACCGCGGCCGAGCGCATGTCCGAGGTGAACTGCTGGTCGCGGAACACCGTCAGCCCCTCTTTCAGGCACAGCTGGAACCAGTCGCGGCAGGTGATGCGGTTGCCGGTCCAGTTGTGGAAATATTCATGGCCGATCACGCCCTCGATGCGCTCGTAATCGCCGTCCGTCGCGGTTTCGGCACTGGCCAGAACCAGCTTGGAGTTGAAGATGTTCAACCCCTTGTTCTCCATCGCGCCCATGTTGAAATCATCCACGGCGACGATGTTGAACACGTCGAGGTCGTATTCGCGGCCGTAAGCCTCCTCGTCCCATTTCATCGAGCGGATCAGCGATTCCATGGCATAGCCGGCGCGGTCCTGGTCGCCCGGCCGCACCCAGACGTTCAGCGCCACCTGGCGGCCCGACATGGTGGTGAAGCTGTCGGGCACCGCCACCAGATCGCCCGCGACCAGCGCGAAGAGATAGGCGGGCTTCGGCCAGGGGTCGTGCCAGACCGCCTGACCCGCCCCCTGCGAGACCGGGTTGCCGTTCGACAGCAGCACCGGCTTGTCCGAGCGGATGGTGACGCGGAAAGGCGCCATCACGTCGGGGCGGTCGGGATACCAGGTGATATGGCGAAAGCCCTCGGCCTCGCATTGGGTGCAGAACATGCCGCCGGACAGATACAGCCCCTCCAGCGCGGTATTGGCCTCGAGGTCGATCTCGACCTCGGCGGCGAAGGTGAAGGCGTCGGGCAGGTCGGCGGCGGGGATCACCAGCCGCCCGCCCGTCGCGCCCGCGGGGTCGAGCGGCTTGCCGTCGATCGCCAAAGACAGCGTTTTCAGCCCCGCGCCGTCCAGCACCAGGTCGCCCGCGCCCTTGCGGCGGAAGTCGATCTGCGAGCGCACCCGCGTTGCGCGCGGGGCGAGGTCGAATTCCAGCCGCGTCTCGGCGATCTCGAAGGGATAGGGGCGCCAATCGGCGAGATATTGCGTGACGGTCATGGGGCACCTCATGGCAGGCGAAAAAAATCGGCGGCACGGCGGAACTTGTGCGAAACCCAAGTGTTAGACGCAGGATAGCCGGGTCGCAAGCCGGGGTCCGTCCCCGGCCGACCAGCCGCAAGCGCCAACCAGAAGAGCGAGGAACAAGAATGGCCCATTACGACCCGAACGATCCGAAGCGGACCGAGGGCACCGATCCCCAGCGCCCGGCCGCGGCGCCCGAGACCTATGTCGAGCCGGTCGAGCGGCGCGCCTCGCCGCTGCCGCTGATCATCGGCATCCTGCTGGCCCTGGCCATCGCCTATTTCGTGCTGCAGTATTTCATGGGCCGCGACGAAGGCGCGACCACCGGCGAGGATGCCGCCGTGACCACGACCGAGCCCGCGGACACCACCGCGGACGTGCCGGGAACCACGACCGCGCCGGCCGCGACGGATGCCACCACGACCGGAACCCCGGCCGAAGCCGCCTCGGATGCGGCTGACGACGCCGCGACCGCTGCCGAGGACGCCGCCGATGCCGCCGGCGAGGCCGCGAGCGACGCTGCCACCGCCGTCGAAAGCGGTGCCGAAGCCGCGGGCGAGGCGATGGGCGAGGCGGCCGATGATGCCGCTGCCGCCGTCGGCGACGCCGCCCAGGACGCCGCGGAAGCCGCGGGCGAGGCCGCGACCGCCGCGCAGGAAGCCGCCGACAATGCCGCCGAGGCTGCGGGCGAGGCGATGCAGGATGCCGGCGAGGCGCTGGACGACGCCATCACCGTGGAAGAGCCGGCGGCCCCGGTGACGCCGCCGGCCGGCGAAACCACTACCACGCCGCCGGCGAACTGATCGTCCCATGCGGGTGCGTGCCGCCGTCCGGTCACTCGGACGGCGGCTTTCAATTTTTACGCAAGGCAGAATTGCGGGATCATTGAAGGTCGGGCCGGTTGAAACCCTGCGCCGTTTGGCATACCACGGCACACCAAAGCCAGCCGGACAATTGAAGCAAGGGGAAGTGCGATGGGTCGCGTGGAAAAGGCAGGATTGCGGGTGGACGAGACGCTTGCCGCCTTCATCAACGAGCGTGCGCTGCCCGGCAGCGGCGTCGAGCCGCGCCGGTTCTGGGAGGGGCTTTCGGCCCTGCTCCACGATTTCGGGCCGCGCAACCGGGCGCTGCTGGAGCGGCGCGAGGAGCTGCAATCGGCCATCGACGCCTGGCATATCGCCCATCGCGCCGAACCCAAGGACGCCGGCGCCTATCGCGATTTCCTGGCCGAGATCGGCTACCTGGTCCCCGAGGGCGAGGATTTCCAGATCGAGACGCCCGAGACCGACCCGGAATTCTCCAGCGTGGCCGGGCCGCAGCTGGTGGTGCCGATCACCAATGCGCGCTATGCGCTGAACGCCGCCAATGCCCGCTGGGGCAGCCTCTATGATGCGCTTTACGGCACCGATGCCCTGGGCGACCTGCCGCAGGGCAAGGGCTATGACGCCGCCCGCGGCGCCCGCGTCATCGCCTGGGGCCGCGATTTCCTCGACACTGCCGCGCCCTTGGCCGAGGGCTCCTGGGCGGGGATCGAGGCGCTGTCGGTCACGGACGGCGCGCTGGTCCCGGCGCTGCGCGAGCCGGCCAAGTTCGCCGGCCATCGCGGCGACGGCGCCACTCCGACCGACATCTTCCTGAAGAACCACGGGCTCTTGATCCGCATCGTCATCGACGCCTCGACCCCGGTCGGCGCGCAGGACAAGGCGGGCATCTCGGACATCGTGATCGAATCGGCGCTGTCGGCGATCATGGATTGCGAGGATTCCGTCGCCTGCGTCGATGGCGAGGACAAGGCGCTGGCCTATGCCAACTGGCTGGGCCTGATGGATGGCACCCTGGCCGAAGAGGTCGAGAAGGGCGGCAAGACCTTTACCCGCCGCCTCAATCCCGACGTGACCTTCACCGCGCCCGACGGCTCGGAAGTCACCGCCAAGGGCCGCGCCCTGATGCTGGTCAGGAATGTCGGCCACCTGATGACCACCCCCGCCGTGCTGGACCGCGACGGCGGCGAGGTCTTCGAGGGCCTGCTGGACGCCATGGTCACGACGCTTTGCGCCAAGCGCGACCTGGACCGCGAGGGGCCGAAGAACTCGGTCACGCAGTCGATCTATGTGGTCAAGCCCAAGATGCACGGCCCCGAGGAGGTCGCCTTCGCCTGCGAGATCTTCGATTTCGTCGAGGATGTGCTGGGCCTGCCGCGCCATACCGTCAAGCTGGGCATCATGGACGAGGAGCGCCGCACCTCGGCCAACCTCAAGGAATGCATCCGCGCCGCGAAGCATCGCGTGGCCTTCATCAATACCGGCTTCCTCGACCGCACCGGGGACGAGATCCACACCTCGATGGAGGCGGGCGCGATGCTGGCCAAGGGCGAGATGAAGGCGCAGCCCTGGATCTCGGCCTACGAGGATCGCAACGTCGACATCGGCCTGGCCTGCGGGCTGGCCGGCAAGGCGCAGATCGGCAAGGGCATGTGGGCGATCCCCGACCGCATGGCCGAGATGCTGGAGCAGAAGATCGTCCATCCCATGGCCGGCGCCAACACCGCCTGGGTGCCCAGCCCGACCGCCGCGACCCTGCATGCGACGCATTACCACAAGGTCGACGTCTTTGCCCGCCAGGCCCAGATCGCCGCGGCGCGCCGGCCCCTGCGGCTCGACGACCTGCTGACCATCCCGCTGGCCGGCGGCCGCAACTACAGCGAGGCCGAGATCACCCGCGAGCTGGAGAACAACTGCCAGGGCATCCTGGGCTATGTCGTGCGCTGGATCGACCAGGGCGTCGGCTGCTCGAAGGTGCCCGACATCAACGACGTCGGCCTGATGGAGGACCGCGCCACGCTGCGCATCTCGGCCCAGTCGCTGGCGAACTGGCTGCATCACGGCATCGTCACCGACCGGCAGGTCATGGACGCCTTCCGCAAGATGGCCGCGGTGGTGGACCGCCAGAACGCGGACGACCCGGCCTATGCGCCGATGGCGCCGGGCTTTGACGGCGTGGCCTTCCAGGCGGCCTGCGACCTGGTCTTTTTGGGCCGCATGCAGCCCTCGGGCTATACCGAGCCGGTGCTGCACGCCCGCCGCCTGCAGGCCAAGGCCGAACAGACGAGCCGCGCGGCATGATCGCGCGGCTGGCCGGCCTGCCGCCGGTCTGGCTGGTGCTGTTCGCATCGGCCGGGGCGGTGCTGGGTCGGCTGGTGCCGCTGGGCCTGCCGCCGGCGCTGCGCGGGCTGGGCCTGTTGCTGGTCGCGGCGGGGCTGGGGCTGATGCTCTGGGCGGCGCTGACCATGTGGCGGGCGCGCACCACCGTCATGCCCGGCCGCCGGCCCGAGGCGCTGGTGACGGGCGGCCCGTTCCGCTTTTCGCGCAATCCGATCTATCTGGCCGACCTGATTCTGCTGGCCGGGCTGATGCTGGCGCTGGCCGCGCCGGCGGGGCTGGTCACGGTGCCGGCCTTCGCCCTGTTCCTGCAGCGCCGCTTCATCCTGCGCGAGGAAGCCGTCATCGCCGCCGCTTTCGGTCCCGCCTATGACCGCTATAGGATGCAGGTCAGGCGCTGGATCTAGGGAGGGCATCGTGGAACGCTCGCGCATCAACCGCATCATGGCCGAGGCGGCCGAGCTGATTGGCAAGGCAGGCTTCCACCTGCCGCCATTCGCCCATTGGAGCCCCGAGGAGTTTCGCGCCCGCGCCACGCCGGCGATTCGCGACGGCCGGCTGGGCTGGGACATCACCGATTACGGCCAGGGCGATTTCGATCGGCTGGGCCTGTTCCTGTTCACGCTCAGGAACGGCCGGCTTGCCGAGCTGCAGGCGGGCAGGGGCATGGTCTATGCCGAAAAGCTGCTGATCTCGCAGGAAAACCAGATCAGCCCGATGCATACCCATGCCATCAAGACCGAGGACATCATCAACCGCTGGGGCGCGACGCTGGCCATCCGGCTTTGCGGGTCGGACGCGCAGGGCTGCATGGACCGCAATGCGCCCTGCCGGGTCGATTGCGACGGCATCGCGCGCGAGATCGCGCCGGGCGGCGTGCTGCGGCTGGCGCCGGGCGAATCCGTGACGCTGCGTCCGGGCGACTGGCACGAGTTCTGGGCCGAGGGCGGGCCGGTGCTGATCGGCGAGGTCTCGACCGTGAACGACGACCTGACCGACAATATCTTCGCCGCGCCCATCGGGCGTTTCGCCACCGTCCACGAGGACGAGCCCCCGGTTCACCTGCTGGTCAGCGACTACTGAACTCCGCGATGGTGTTTCTGACGCAGGGTCACATTCGTGGAATGTGCGGCGCCTCACTCTCTTGTGAAAGATTGTTGCGCTCTGCTATGGGGGACGCTGAAAGTCGCTAACAGGGGAGGTGGCCTGGTGAAGATCGGCGG
>NZ_VCBQ01000062.1:0-29893 GCF_006386455.1 Paracoccus sp. FO-3
AGCCCGCCGATCGCCCGCTCGACCCCGGCCAGGGCCTGCGCGGTCGCCTCGCGCTCGGCGGCCAGCGTCTCGCCCAGCCGGTCACGGTCCGACCCCAGCAGCCCGGCCAGCCGCTCCACCCCCTCGGCCAGCGCCAGCGAGCGCTGGTCGGCGGCGGCGGCCTCCTGGTCGCGCAATTCGTCGCGGCGCAGGTAGAAGTCCTGCAGGCCGGTCATCTGCGCCTCGACCCGCTCGATGAAGCCGGCCAGCGCCGCCTCGCCCAGCCCCTGCCCGTCGCTGCCGCCCAGGCCGATGCGGGTAAAGCCCGACATCCATTCCTCGAGCTCGCGATAGAAGCGGTTCTGGCCATGGGCGACGAACAGCTCCAGCAGCCCGACCACCAGCGAGCCGGCCAGGCCCAGGAGCGAGCTGGAAAAGGCCGTGGCCATGCCGCCCAGCTGCGATTCCAGCCCCGTCATCAGCTTGTTGAAGACCTCGAGCCCGGTCTCGCCATCCTTGGGCGAAAGCGCGCGGATCGTGTCCACCACGGCCGGCACCGTGGTCGCAAGCCCGTAGAACGTCCCCAACAGGCCCAGGAAGATCAGCAGGTTCGCGAGGTAACGGGTGATGTCGCGCGCCTCGTCGATCCGCGTCGCCACCGATTCCAGGATCGAGCGCGAGGATTCGGTCGAGATCGCCCCGCCCACCGGCCCGCGCTGGCCCAGCAGCGCGGCCAGGGGCGCCAGCAGCCGCGGCGCATCGTCCGGCCCCGCCGGCTCGGCCGCGCTGACGCCGCGCTCGGCGGCATTGCGGCGGCGGGCGGCGAAACGCTCGATCCAGCTGACGGATTTGACCAGCTCGGCCACCTGCCAGAAACAGCCCAGCACGCCCATGACGAAGACGGCCAGGATCAGCCCGTTCAGGTATTCGTTCGAATGAAAGATCGACAGGATGCGGCCATAGGCGAACCAGGCGCCGGCCACGACCAGCACCAGCACGATCAGCATCAGCAGGATCTGCCGGACGGGCTGCGAGAATTGCGGCTGCGACGGCCCGGTCCCGCCCGGCCCCCCGTCGCGCGTGGCCGCCAGCCGGGCGGCGCGAGAGCGGCGGCCTTCCGGCGCGGCGGGNTCGGGACAAGTTCCACCCCCTTGCTGTTTTCCGAGCCGACTGTAGAGGCCGGACCCGCGCCTGCCAAGCGCCCTCGCCAGGGGAAATCGCGCCTATCCCCCGCCGGGGTGCAACAGCCCGCGGACCTGCCGCGCCAGCTCGTCCAGGGCCTGGTCCTCGATGCCCATCTGCGCCAGGTGCCGGGCGGTGTTGAACAGGTAATCCGCGTTCGGCCCCCGCCCGCCCTGCGCCACGGCGATGATGCGGGCCTGTTCGTGCAGCTCCAGCGGGCCGGCATATTGGTCGTGATCGCGCCGGATCACATAGGCGATCGCCTCGACGCCGCGGCCGTCGTCCAGCGCCAGCGGCAGGAAAAGCTCGGCATAGGCGTTGGTGGTCAGCTCGCGCGCGCGCAGGCCGGACAGCGTCTCTTCCCAGTCCGGCTCGGCCACGCGCAGCGCCAGGCCCCGGCAATGCGCCCCCGGATCGGCCTCCAGCCCCAGGACCAGCCCCGGCGTCTCGCTGGTGCCGCGATAGACGATCGAGCGCAGGCAGAAGCTGCGGGCATAGCCGTCCAGCGTCGCGGGCACCATCTCGGCCACGGGAAAGCCCGGATCCCACATCAAAGAGCCATAGGCAAAGACCCAATGCTCCGGCCGTTCACCCATTCTTTACCCCGGCGCCCTAGATAATTCGGTCAGGAAAAACTTAGGACAGCAGGGCCGGCGTTCCAAGACGCCATGAAACCCCCGAGGACCGGATGCGCCGATTGCTTGCCCCCCTGATCGTTCTTGCCCTGATCCTGGGCGGCCTGTGGCTGGGCGGGGAAAGCCTGATGGCGCAGCAGCTGCGCCGGATCGCGGCCGGGCAACCCGCGGCCGAGCTGGGCGCGGTGCAGGAACTGCGCGAGCCGGGCCGGATCGGGGTGCGCGCCTTGGCGCTGGGGATGCAGACCGACCTCGGCCGCGTCGAACTGCCGCAGGCGGAGCTTTGGCTCAGCCCGCTGCGGCCCACGGAGCTGCGGCTGGCCCTGCCGCCCGGCGCGACGCTGGACCCCGGCTCGGGCCCCGTGGCGCTGGGGCTTGGCGATGCCGCCGCCCGGCTGCGCGTGCAGCCGCTGAACGGGCTGGCCATGGCCTCGGCCGGGATCGAGGCCGGCCCGCTGACGGTCGAGGGCGCGGCGCTCGCCACGCGGCTGCACGCCAACGCCGTGCAGCGCGACCTCGACGCCGATGCGCCGGAGGCCGCCGCGGCCGCCTATGACCTGGAGCTGGACCTGGACGATTTGGAACCCGGCCTGTTCGCGACCCTGCCCCTGCCCGGCCGGCTCAGCCTGGCCGCCACCGGCCGGGTCTGGCTGGACGCCCTGCCCCGTCCGGCGACGCTGGACCCCGACCGGGCGCCGCTGCCGGTGGGGCTGCGGCTCGACGATGCCGAATTGCGCCTGGGCGCGGTGCAGGCCCGCATCCTGGGCCGAATCGAGGCCGATGCCCAGGGCCGCGCCCAGGGCCGGCTGGTGCTTTACACCAGGGATGCCGAGGCGCTGTTGCAGGCCGCGGCCACGGCGGGACTGATCCCGACCAGGGTGGTGACGCTGGCCGGCACCATGCTCAAGAACATCTCGGACCTGCCGCTGCCCGAGGATGCGGGCCAGGATTTCCCGCCCCCGGCCGAGGGCGAATTGCGCCTGCCGCTCAGCTTCGCCGAGGGCAGGACGAGCCTTGGCCCGATGGTGCTGGGCCCGGCCCCGGCCTTCCCGCGCCGCTAGGGCCCGCGCCGCTAGCAGGCTGCTGAAAAAGGATTTTGAGAGGGCGACGCAGCGGAAATCGTTCTGGATCCAGCGAATATCGGCCCGGAAATGGGGTGTTTTCGGCAATTTGAGGCGGATTTCCCGGTTCCCCGCCCACGCTGTCCTGTCGCAAGGACTTTTTCAGCAGCCTGCTAGGGCTTGGGCGTCTCGCCCGCCGCCAGGCTGCGGCCGAAATCCGGTGCCGCGGTGTCCTGCCCGGCCTCGATGATGCCGCGCCGGATCGCCCGCGTGCGGGTGAAGTAATCGTGCAGATGCGCCCCGTCGCCCATGCGGATCGCGCGCTGCAGCACGAAAAGCTCCTCGGTAAAGCGGCCCAGGATGTCCAGCACCGCCTCCTTGTTCTGCAGGAACACGTCGCGCCACATGGTCGGGTCCGAGGCGGCGATGCGGGTGAAGTCCCGAAAACCCGCCGCCGAATACTTGATGACCTCGCTTTCGGTGACGCGCTTGAGGTGATCGGCCACCCCCACCATGGTATAGGCGATCAGATGCGGCGTATGGCTGGTCACAGCCAGCACCAGGTCGTGATGGGCGGCGTCCATCGCCTCGACATTGGCACCCATGGCGCGGATCAGCACCGACAGCCGCTCGACCGCCGCCAGATCGCTGTCCGGGACGGGGGTCAGCAGCCACCAGCGGTTGCGAAACAGCGCGGCAAAGCCCGAACGGGGGCCGGAATGCTCGGTCCCGGCCAGCGGATGGCCGGGGATGAAATGCACGCCCGCGGGGATATGCGGCGCCACCGCCTCGATCACCGCCTGCTTGACCGAGCCCACGTCGGTCACGGTCGCGCCGGGCTTCAGATGCGGCGCGATCTCGGCCGCGACCGCGCCCATGGCGCCCACCGGCACGGCCAGCACCACCAGGTCGGCCCCCGCCACCGCCTCGGCCGCGCTCTCGGCCACGCGGTCGACCAGCCCGATCTCGCGCGCGACGGCGCGGGTCTCGGGGCTGCGGGCATGGCCCACCACCTCGCGCGCCAGCCCCGCCTCGCGCATGGCCAGCGACATCGAGCCGGCGATCAGCCCCAGCCCGATCAGCGCCACCCGGTCATAGATCGCGGCCATCAGCGGCTTCCCGCGCGCTCGGCCATGAACTGGCCGATGACATGGGCCACGCGCCGGCAGGACGCCTCGTCGCCCACGGTGATGCGCAGGCAATGCGGCAGGCCGTAGCCGCCGACGCGACGCACGATCAGCCCCTGCGCCTTCAGATATTCGTCGCAGGCCCCCGCGGTCTCGACATCGGCAAAACGCGCCAGGATGAAATTTGCGCAGGAGGTGTCCGAGGGCACGCCCTTCTCGGCCAGCGCCTCGGCCAGCCAGGCGCGCATGCGGGCATTCTCGGCCTGGCAGCGGGCGATATGCTCGCGGTCGCGCATGGCGGCCTCGGCCCCCTCCAGCGCGACATTGGACAGGTTGAAGGGGCCGCGAATGCGATTCAGCACATCGACGATCTCGCGCGGGCCGTAACCCCAGCCGACGCGCAGCCCGCCCAGCCCGTAGATCTTCGAGAAGGTCCGGGTCATGAACACGTTGGGCAGCCGGCTCGCCAGCTCGGCGCCGCCGTCGTAATCCTCGACATATTCGGCATAGGCCGCATCGACCACCAGGATCGCCTGCGGCACGGCGCGGGCCAGCCGCTCCAGCTCCGGCAGGCCGATCATGGTGCCGGTCGGGTTGTTGGGATTGGCGACGAAGATCAGCCGCGTGCGCTCGCTCGCCCCGGCGATCAGCGCGTCCACATCCGTCACCCGGTCGCGTTCGGCCACCTGCACCGGGGTCGCCCCGGCGGCATGGGCCGAGATGCGATACATCAGGAAACCATGCTCGGTGAACAGAACCTCGGTCCCCGGCCCGGCATAGGCCTGGCACAGGAAATGGATGATCTCGTCCGAGCCGACGCCGCAGATGATGCGGTCCGGGTCCAGCCCATGCACCTCGCCGATGGCAGCGCGCAGCCCGGCATGGTCGGTATTGGGATAGCGGTGCAGCGCATGGGCGGCGCGGATCACCGCCTCGCGCGCCTTGTCCGACGGCCCGAAGGGGTTCTCGTTCGAGGAAAGCTTCACGACATTCTCGACCCCCGCCACCTTCGAGGCCCCGCCCTCGTAAAGCGAGATCTCCATGATGCCGGGTTGCGGAGCGATGGTCGTCTGGTTCTGCGACATGGCGGCCCTCTTGCAAGCCCGGCCGTCTTAGCGCCCGGAGAAAGGCTTGGAAAGCCTCGTCGGCCCGCCGCCATCACCGTTTTCCAAATACTCCCGCGACGGCGCGCGGCATGCGCCGGCGCCGCCGGTCTCCCCCGGCTTCTTCGTTCCGAAAATACCCATGCAAGGCCGCAGCCGGCCCGGCGGCGCCGTCACTCGGCCGCCAGCGCCTTCTCCAGCTCGGGCAGGAAGCGGTTGGTGTAATCCTCGCGCACCAGCGGCCCGGCATAGCGGTAAAGGATGCGGCCCGAACCGTCGATGATGAAGGTCTCGGGCGGCGCGGTCACGCCCCAGTCGATCGCCACCCGCCCGCGCGGATCGGTGGCAAGCGCGTGATAGGGGTCGCCATGCTCGGACAGGAACCCCAGCGCGGCGCCCTCGGGATCCTTCAGGTCGACGCCATAGACCGGCAGCTTGGCCGAAAGCTCGGTCAGCGTCGGATGCTCGGCGCGGCAGGGCGGGCACCAGCTGGCCCAGAAATTCACCAGCTTCACCCCCGGCTGGCGCAGCATCTCGTCGGTCAGCTGCACCTTGCCGGGCAGCGTGGTCTCGCCGACCGAAGGCGCCTCGCGCCCGATCATGGCCGAGGGCAGCGCGTCGGGATCGTCGCGCAGCAGCGCCCAGCCGGAAAGCCCGGCGAAACCGGCAAACACCGCCACCGGCAACAGCATCATCGGCGAGATCCTAGCCACGGCGCTCATGCTCCTGCAATTCGCGGCGGGCGCGGGCATTGGCCAGCACGGTCTGGACGACGATGCCGACCAGCAGCACCAGGCTTGCGCCATAGGCCGCCAGGACGGTCCCGGCATATTTGCCAAGTTCGGTCATGCGCGATTCTCCCTCGCCAGCAGGGCCGCCAGGCGGCGGCGGCGGATCTCGGTCCGGGTGCGGACCAGCAAAAGCGCCAGGAACAGCAGGAAGAACCCCGCCATGGTCAGGTAGAGCGGATAGCGATAGACCGCCGACATCCGCTCGCCCGGCGCCATGGACAGCGAGGCGCCCTGGTGCAGCCCCTGGTTCCAGAAGTTCACCGCATAGCGCGACAGCAGCGCAAAGACCGAGCCCACGAGGCACAGAACCCCGGTCAGGTCGGCGGCGCTGTCGGGATTCTCGACCGCCCCCCACAGCGCCATGTAGCCCAGATAGAACAGGAACAGGATCAGGAACGAGGTCAGCCGCGGATCCCATTCCCACCAGGTGCCCCACATCGGCTGGCCCCAGATCGCCCCGGTGATCAGCGCGATCAGCGTCATCACCGCGCCGACGGGCGCCGCGGCCTTGGCGGCCAGCGCGCTGACGTGGTGGCGCCGGACCAGCCAGATCAGCGAGGTCACCAGCATCATCAGCCAGATGTTGATCGCCATCAGCGCGGCGGGGACGTGCAGGAAGATGATCTTGACCGTCGATCCCTGCTTGTAGTCCTGGGGCGTCAGAAAGCCCCAGACCAGCCCCGCCACGGTGCAGACCGCCGCCGCCGCGGCCACCCAGGGCAGCACGGCGCCCGAGGTGCGCATGAACTTGACGGGGTTGGCATATTCCCAGATTGACATATTCGCTTCCTAAATCGGGCGCGTCGCCCGCTCAAGTGGCCAGTGGTCGCATTCACCGCAGATTGACACGCAGCGCAGCGGCTGCGGCAAAGGGCGCCAGGGCCAATGTGGCCAGCGTGATCGCCGCCAGGAAGACCAAAGGCGTCACCGGATCGGCCCCTGCGGCACCGCGCCGCACCGCCTCGGCCCCGAAGATCAGCGTCGGCACGTAGAGCGGCAGCACCAGCAGCGACATCAGCAGCCCGCCACGACGCAGCCCCACCGTCACCGCCGCGCCGAAGGCGCCCAGCATCGACAGCGTCGGCGTGCCCAGCATCAGCGAGGCGACCAGCCAGGGATAGGCCGGCCCCGGCAGGTGCAAAAGCAGCCCGAAGACCGGCGCCGACAGCGCCAGCGGCAGGCCCGTCACCAGCCAATGCGCGAAGGCCTTGATCGCCACCGTCCCCTCCAGCGGCAGGGGCGCCGTGGCCAGCAGGTCCAGGCTGCCATCCTCGAAATCCAGCGCAAAGATGCGGTCGAGCGACAGCAGGCACGAGAGCAGCGCCCCGACCCACAGGATGCCCGGCGCGATGCGCGAAAGCTGGCCGCCCTCGGGGCCGACGCCGAAGGGGACCAGCGTGCAGACGATCAGGAAGAACGCCAGCGCCAGGCCGAAGCCACCGCCGGCGCGAGTGGCCAGCCGCAGGTCGCGGATCAGCAGCGCCTTCATCCGCGCATCCTCATTTGGCCGCCCTCATCCGAATGCCTCGTTGAAACCGGCCGGCCGCGATTCGCGGCGCGTGCGGGTGGCGCGATAGGGGCCAAGCTCCAGGATCTCGGCCTCGGGCAGGCCCAGCTCGATATGGGTGGCGATCACCGCCGCCCCGCCCCGCCCCAGATGGGCGCGCAGCATCCCGGCGAACAGCGCCACCGAATCGCGATCCAGCGATACCGTCGGCTCGTCGAGCAGCCAGACCGGGCGGCCCGTCACCATCAGCCGCGCCAGCCCCAGCCGCCGCTTCTGCCCGGCGGAAAGCGCATGCGCCGGGCGGTCGGCCAGGTCGCGCAGGTTCATCGCCTCCAGCGCTCCGGCGATGTCATGGCCGCCGAAGATCTCGGACCAGAAGCGCAGGTTCTCGGCCGCGGTCAGCGCCGGCTTCAGCCCGTCGGAATGGCCGGCATAGGCGATGGCGTCGGGCGCGGCCTCGATCACTCCGGCGACCAGCGGCTGCAGCCCGGCCAGCGTGCGCAGAAGCGTGGTCTTGCCGACGCCGTTCGGCCCGCGCAGCACCAGCGCGCCGCCGGCCTCCAGGTTGAAGCTGACGCCCTCGACGGCACGCAGCCCGCCCCGCGCCACGGCCAGGTCGCGGACCGCGAGCAGGCTCATAGCGGGATCAGCGCGCAGGCCACGCGCCGGCCTTCGGACAGCGTGACGTTGTAGCTGCGCGCGGCCGAGGGCGAGTTCATCGGCTCGGCCATCACCCCCGCGGCGTCCAGCGCCGCGGCCAGGTCGCGCGGCGGAAAGGCGATCTCGGCCCCCATGCCCAGGAAAAGCACGTCCACCTGGCCGGCCAGCGCCAGCAGGGGGGCGCGGTCATCCAGCCCGCCCCAGGGCTGCACGCCCGCGGCGGTGACGATCACCCCGCCATGATGCACCACGCCGCCGACGCGAAAGAAGCCGGGGCCGTAGCCGTCCACCGGCACGGCCCCGGAAAATTCCGTCGGCACCATCATCGGCATCAGGGCGCGTCCCGGAAGGCGGCGGGAATGTCCTCACCCGGCGCCTTTTCCTTGGGATCGGGCTTGGACCAGTCGCGCTTGACGCCCAGCCACAGCACGATGTTCTTGGCGACATAGATCGTCGAATAGCAGCCCACGATCACGCCCCAGAGCATGGCGATGACGAAGTCGCGGATCACGTCGCCGCCAAAGATCAGCATGGCGGTCAGCGCGATGGCGGTCGTCACCGCCGTCATGATGGTGCGCGACAGCGTCTCGTTGCAGGTCAGGTTCATCAGGTCGAGCAGCGGCCGCGTCTTGTACTTGATCAGGTTCTCGCGCAGCCGGTCGAAGACCACGACCGTATCGTTGCACGAAAAGCCCAGCGTGGTCAGCAGCGCCGCGATGGTGGTCAGGTCGAAGCGCAGCTGGAACAGCGAGAACAGCCCGACCGTCAGCAGCACGTCATGGATCAGCGAGATCACCGCCCCCAGCGCGAACTGCCATTCGAAGCGCAGCCAGATATAGAACATGATGCCGATGGTCGCGGCACCCACCGCATAGAGGGCGGTCTTGATCAGCTCGCCCGAGACCTTGGGGCCGACCGATTCCACCGCGGCAAAGACCACCTGCGGATCGACGGTCTTCAGCGCCGCCTCGATCTCGTTCAGCTGCTCGGGCGTGACCGATCCGGTCTCGTCGGTCGTGCCGATGCGGATCATGGCGACATGCTTGGTGGTGCCGAAGGCGGGGTCGAAGACCTCGGTGATCGAGACATCGCCCAGGTCCAGATCGCTCATCGCCTGGCGATAGTCGCCGACCTCGAAGGCGGTCGGGCTTTCGGTGCGGATGGTGGTGCCGCCCTTGAAGTCGATGCCGAAGTTCAGCCCCATCACCAGCAGCAGCAGGACCGATCCGACCATGGCCGCGGCCGAGACGCCGAAGGTCAGCCATTGCCAGCGGAAGAAGTTGAAGGCGGTGTTGTCGGGAACGAGTTTCAGACGAAATGCCATGGTCCTGCTCCCTTACAAGATCAGTTCTTTGGGCTTGCGCCATTCCAGCCAGAACACGATCATCAGCCGCGTCAGGTAGATCGCGGTAAAGACCGAGGTGACAAGGCCGATGGTCAGCGTGACCGCGAAGCCCTTGACCGGACCCGAGCCCAGGAAGAACATCACCGCGGCGGCGATGAAGCTGGTGACGTTGGCGTCGATGATCGCCGACATCGCCTCGCTGAAGCCGTCGTCGATGGCCTTGACGATGCGCTTGCCGGCGCGCAGTTCCTCGCGGATGCGTTCGTAGATGATGACGTTGGCATCCACCGCCGTGCCGACGGTCAGCACGATGCCGGCGATGCCGGGAAGCGTCAGCGTCGCCCCCATCATCGACATGACCGACAGGATCAGGATGACGTTGACGATCACCGCGATCGAGGCGAAGACGCCGAACAGCCCGTAGCTTGCGACCATATAGGCCACCACGGCGACCGTGGCGATGATCGAGGACAGCCGGCCGGCGTCGATCGAATCCTGCCCCAGCTCCGGGCCGATGGTGCGTTCTTCCAGGAAGGTCATCTCGGCCGGCAGGGCGCCGGCGCGCAGCAGCACGGCCAGACGGGTCGATTCGTCCACGTTCATCGCGCCCGAGATCTGGCCCGAGCCGGTGGTGATCGCCTGCCGGATCACCGGGGCCGAGATCACCTGGTTGTCCAGCACGATGGCGAAGGGCTGGCCGATATTGGCCGAGGTATAGGCCCCGAACCGCTTGGCGCCCGAGGGGCCGAAGCGGAAATCGACCGCCGGCGCGCCGTTCTGGTCGAAGCTGGGCCGGGCGTCGGTCAGATCCTCGCCGGTGACGACCGGACTTTCCTCGATCACGTAATAGACGCCGGGCTCGTCCATCGAGGGCAGCAGCACATTGCCGGTGCCGGGGCGGGCGTTGGCGTCGGCGATGCGGCTGACCACCGGGTTGAAGGTCAGCTTCGCCGTGGTGCCGATCAGCTGCTTCAGCTCCTCGGCCGAGCCGATGCCGGGCACCTGGATCAGGATGCGGTCCTTGCCCTGGCGCATGATCGTCGGCTCGCGCGTGCCGACCTCGTCGATGCGGCGGCGGATGATCTCGAGGCTCTGCTGCACGGTGCGGTCGTCGGTCGCGGCCTTTTCCGCATCCGAAAGCTGCACGGTAAGCCGGTTGCCCGAGGCCGAGATCGCCAGGTCGCTTTGCCCCGCGCCGGTCAGCGAGGTGACGGGCACGGCAAGGCCGCGGGCGATCTCGACCGCCTTGGCCATCTGGTCGGGATTGCCGATCTCGACCGCCAGCTGCCCCTCGGGCGCCTGGACGCGGCGGACGGCGCCTACCACGTCGCGCTGCGCCGCCAGCGCGTCGCGCAGCTCGGGCCAAAGCGCATCCATGCGCGCCTTGTAGACATCCCGGACATGCACCTCGCCCAGAAGATGGGCGCCGCCGCGCAGGTCCAGGCCCAGGTTGACCAACCCCGAGGGCAGCCAGTCGGGCCAGCCGGCGCGGGCGGCGGCGTCTTCCTGGGATTCGAACCCGTTGCGTTCGGCGGCGGTGACGGCGTCGTTATGCTGCTCGACCCGGCTGTAGAACAGGTTCGGCATGGCATAGAGCAGACCCAGGGCGACGAGCCCCAGGATCAGCAGACGCTTCCAGAATGGGATGTCCAGCATGGCGGGATGCGGTTCTTCAGCTGTTGGCGGCGGCGGGTTGGGTGCGGTTCACGAGCCCGGTCACGGTCGAGCGGATCACGCGGACCTTGACGCCGGGGGCGATCTCGACCTCGAGCTCGTTCTCGCGCACCGAGGTCACCTTGCCGATCAGCCCGCCCTGGGTCACGATCTCGTCGCCCTTCTTCAGCGCCTCGACCATGGCGCGATGTTCCTTCACGCGCTTCTGCTGCGGGCGGATCATCAGGAAATACATGATGACGAAGATCAGGATGAGCGGCAGGAACGAGGCGAGTCCTGCAGCGCCGGAAGCGCCTCCGGCGGCCTGGGCATAGGCGGGGGTCACGAGCATTAAGTCTATCCCTGTGCTGTCGTTCTCCGGGCGATCCCCCGGCGGAATTGGCGCGCACCCTATCCGCGGCTCGGACCGATGGCAAGAAAGCCGATGGCTGCTCGCCGCACTGGCGCAGGGGGGCTCCGCCCCCGTCCTTCGGACTCCCCCGGGATATTTGGGCACGAAAGAAAGGCCCGCGCTTCTTTCGTGTCAAAATATCCTGGGGGAAGCGCGGAACGCGCTGGGGGCAAAGCCCCCGCTGAAAGGTGCCGTGGACACGGGCGGCGAGCTGTGGCAGGTCAATGCGGGCCAAGCCTAGCAAGGGGGATCACGATGGCTGAGGACAAGGCGCCCCATCCCGCGCCGGACCATCCCGCACTGGCCCGCGATGCGGCCGATCGCACCGGCATCCGCCGCCTGCTGGCGATCATGGCCGCGCTGCGCGACCCGCAGGCCGGCTGCCCCTGGGACATCGAGCAGGACTTCGCCTCGATCGCGCCCTATACCATCGAAGAGGCGCATGAGGTCGCCGACGCCATCGCGCGCGAAGCCTGGGACGAATTGCCTGGCGAGCTGGGCGACCTGCTGCTGCAGGTGGTTTTCCACGCGCAAATGGCGGCCGAGGCGGGCATGTTCGACTTTGCCGACGTGGTCGAGAAGATCTCGGACAAGATGATCGACCGCCACCCGCATATCTTCGGCGACGAATCCCGCGACAAGTCCGCCGCCCAACAGATCAAGGATTGGGAGGCGATCAAGGCCCGCGAACGCGCCGCCAAGGCGGAACGCGGCGTGCTGGACGGGGTGGCGCTTGGCCTGCCGGCGCTGACCCGCGCGGTCAAGCTGCAGAACCGCGCCGCCCGCGTCGGCTTCGACTGGCCCGGCCCGGCCGAGGTGCTGGACAAGATCACCGAGGAGGCGCGCGAGCTGGTCGAGGCCAGGGGCGGCTCCGATCACGCCCATTTGACCGAGGAATTCGGCGACCTGATGTTCGTGATGGCGAATCTGGCCCGGCATCTGAAGATCGACCCCGAGGAGGCGCTGCGCCTGGCCAATGCCAAGTTCACCCGCCGCTTCCGCTCCATCGAGGCGGCGCTCGCCGCCCAGGGCCGCCGCCCCGAGGACAGCGACCTGGCCGAGATGGACGCGCTGTGGAACGAGGCCAAGGCTGCCGAACGCGCCTGATCCGCTGGCCGCCTTGCCGCCGCTGGCCGGGATCGAGCCGCTGCGCGTGGCGCGCGACCGGCCCGACCGGCTGGTGGTGCAGGTCCGGCTGGACGGGCGGCCGGCCTGGCTCCGGCAGTTCCGCGGCGCCGATCCCGCCGCCGGCGTGACCCAGGCCCTGGTGCGGCTGCATCGGGCGGCCGAATTGCTGGGGCAGGATCTCGACGCCGTCGCCCCGCCCCTGCTGGCCCTGCCCGAACGCGGTATCCTGATCACCGCGCCGGCTCCGGGCCGGCCCATGGCGCAGCTGCTGGCCGAGGCGGACCCGGTGGAACGCGCCGCGCTGATCGCGCGCATCGGGGTTTGGCTGCGCCACCTGGCCGCCGCGACGCGCGCCCGCGGCACCTTCGGCCCGCGCTTCTGGCTCAACGGGCTCGAGGCGCGGATCGCGGCGGCCTCGGGGGGCTGGATCGACGCCGACCTGGTCGCCGGCCACATGCGGCGGATGCGGGCCGAGGCCGCCCCGCTGCGCGGCGCCGCGGTCGAGCGCGGGCTCTGCCACGGCGACCTGACGCCCGACAACCTTTTCGCCGACGAGCCCCGCCCCGGCGCGCTGCGGCTGACCGCCATCGACATGCAGGGCGCGACCGAAATGGCGCTGGCCCGCGACATGGCGCGGCTGCTGGTCTGGCTGGAAAGCCGGCGTGCGGAGCCGCCGGGACGGACGCGGGACGGGATCGCCCTGGCCGACTGGCAGGCTCTGGCCGGGGTGCCGGGCCTGCTGGCGCCGGACCAGACGCCGATCCTGCGTTTCCTGGTCGGGGAATTAATGCTGGCCTATTATCTCGACAGCGCCCGCCAGCCGGTGCGGCGCCGGGCGCTGGTCCGGGCGATGCGGGCCTGGGCCAAGGACGAGGTCACGCCGGCGCCATGACCTCGGCCAGCGCCGCGTCATAGACCGCCAGAGCCTCGACCCGGTCGCGGGCCCGCGATGCGCCTTCGGACAATTGCCGCCGCCAGCCGCGCGCGCCGGGACGGCCGTGGAACAGGCCCAGCATGTGCCGCGTCGCCTGATGCAGCCGCCCGCCCTGGGCAAGATGCGCATCGACAAGGTCGCGCAGCGCCCGCGCCGCCTCCAGCGGACCGGCAAAGCGCGGCTCCTCGCCCCACAGCCGGTCGGCCTCGCCCAGGATGTCCCAGGGCTGGTGATAGGCCGCGCGCCCGACCATCACCCCGTCCATCGCCCGCAGGTGATCGCGCACGGCATCGAGCGAGGCGATGCCGCCGTTGATCGACAGGTGCAGGTCGGGAAACGCCTGCTTCATGCGATGCACCAGCGGATAGTCCAACGGCGGAATCTCGCGATTCTCGCGCGGCGACAGGCCCTGGAGCCAGGCCTTGCGGGCATGGATGGTCATGCGGCGCACGCCCACGTCGCGCATGCGGGCGATGAAATCGGGCAGCACCGCCTCGGGCAGCTGATCGTCCACGCCGATGCGGCATTTCACTGTGACCTCGACCGGGCTGGCGGCGATCATCGCCGCGACGCATTCGGCGACCAGTTCCGGCCGGGTCATCAGCACGGCGCCGAAACAGCCCGATTGCACCCGGTCGCTGGGGCAGCCGACGTTCAGGTTGATCTCGTCATAGCCCCAATCGGCGCCGATCCGCGCCGCCTCGGCCAGCTGCGCCGGGTCAGAGCCGCCCAGCTGCAACGCCACCGGATGCTCGGCCGCGTCGAAATCCAGGAGCCTGGCCCGGTCGCCGAAAACCAGCGCCGGGGCCGTCACCATCTCGGTATAAAGCAGCGCGCGGCGTGACAGCAGCCGGTGGATGCGGCGGCAAAGGCTGTCGGTCCAATCCATCATCGGCGCGACGGAAAGCCGCGCGCTGTTGTTTTTGTTGATGAAACTATCCGTCTCAGCCATTTCCAGCACTGGTCGCGCCGCCCGATCCTGTCTTGTTCCCGCCTGCGAATCGCGGGGTCTTGGCAAATCCCAGGGAACCACCGCCCCGGCGCCGCTCCTGGAACGGCATCGCCGTCTATAGCGCAGCGGCACCGGCAGCGCCACCTTGGGGATTCGACCCCCGAAATCATCAAGGGGTGCTTTCCGGGATATTGAAAAGCCGCCCATGGGGCGGCTTCATTGTCGCGACAACCATCGGCCGGTCATAAACGACCGGCCAGGTTTTGTCAGAACCGATACGACGCCCGGATCTGGACCATATCCGCATCAAGGTCGATATTGGTGCCGTCCACATCCGAGAAATCGGCATGGCTGTATTCCAGGCCGGCCGAGAAATTGTCGGTCAAAAGGAAATCGGCGCCAATGCCATAGGTCAGGCCGGTTTCCTTGGCATCCTCGCCCGAAAGACGCGCGGCACCCAGGGTCACATAGGGCTGGAACTTGCCCATGTCGTAGCCGGCACGGGCGCGCAGGCGCCACAGGTCCGCGCTGCCGTCGAAATCGTCATGCTCGACATTGTTGTAGTCCAGTTCGCCGCCCAGGACGAACTGGCCGAAATCGCGCAGATAACCGGCGTGCAGGCCAAGCGCGTCGAAATCGCCCGCATCGACGGTGACGCCGGGAACCGAGGCGTCGAGGCTGCCCTGCCCGTATTGGAGACCGGCATAGAACCCGGTCCAATCGACATCGGCGCGGGTTTGCGCGACGGCCACCGGCTGCTCAACGACCGGAGGAACATATCCCCCGGCAAAGGAGGCGCCCGCAACAAGGCTGGCCGCGGCGGCATAGAATGCAGTTTTCAACTTCATCTCCGTAAGTCATGCGAATGCTCGCCGGCGGCGCATATCGGCAAAGCCGCGACCGGAAAAGCGGCCGGAAAAAGCCGCGAGGGCGATGTGATATTTTTATGACTCGGACATTTGCATATCATGCCTGCGCCGGAGCTTTATAAGCTCAAGCCGACGATCCCGCGCCGATGAAAACACGACATCCTAGCCGCGGCACAGCAGGCCGCCGCCCTGCCCCAGGCAACCGACGGGGCGCTGCCCTGGACCGGGAATCGCTGGGGCGCAAGCCGCACCGCGTTCAAACGGCCGTCGCCTGCACGGATCATGATCCGTCCGGCTTCTTGCGCTTGGTGGCTGATTGGATGGTACCGCCTCCCCGGCTCGAACGGGGGACCTCTAGATCCACAATCTAGCGCTCTAACCAACTGAGCTAAGGCGGCACAGGCGGGTATCTAGCGCCAGCCACCGGGCTGCGCAAGCCCGTCTTGCCGGAAATTCGCATGCGGGTTAAGGAAAATCCCCCGGATCCATGAGGCCAGGCGCCAGGAGAGCCAGCATGAGCATCAACAGCCAAAGCGACATCGCCGCCAATCTTCAGATCGGCCCCACCGACCGCGGCATGGTCAGGATCTATGTCGAGGCCGAGAACGTCGACCTGCCGCTGGACTTCGACCCCGACGAGGCCGAGGAAATCGCCGAGGAACTGCTGGCCGCCGCCGAGGCCGCGCGCAGCATCGGCGGCCCCTCGAAACCCGGCAAGGATGTCAGGAAGCCGCGCCGCTGATCCCCATCGGATCGGTCAGCGCCAGAAGCCGCGCGGTCGAGACGCGGGCGATGTCGCGCAAAAGCCGGCTGCGCCGCGCCCCGGCCAGCCGCGATTCGGGGGCCATGCGCACCAGCTCGGCCCCCCAGCTGTCGGCGCGGATCAGGCCCGAGCCCTGGGGCAGCAGGTCTTCGGGGAAATCGGCATCCACCGCCCAGAAGAAGCGGTCGCAGAACTGCAGATAGCCCTGCCATTTCCGGTCCGAGACGAAATCGGCCCGGCAGCTCTTGCATTCGACGACCCAAATCTCGCCCCTGGGCGTGACCGAGATCACGTCGACCCGCAGCCCGCCCGCCGGGACAAATTCCGGCAGCGCCGCATGGCCCAGCCCGGCCAGCATCCGCGCCACCCCGCGCGCAAGCCGCTGGCCCGGCAGGGCGGGCAGAAGATCGGCGGTCGGATCGGCGGCGCTGTTCATGCGCCCACCATGAACGAAAGGGAAACATTGTGCAAGCCCGCGCCGCCCTTGCAGCCCATGGGCGGCCGTCCTATCTTTGGGGCTGGCGGGTTTCTGCTCTTCTCGTGCGCGGCCATCTTTCTCACTGGCCTATAACTTCACCGAGGGGGCTGGCTCTGTCGGGGCCCTGGTCCCGTTATCCGGTTCCCACCTGGACATCCAGGCTTTCGGGGAAACCTGCGCCGCCACGGTCGCTGCGGTTCCCGCCACCGCTTTTCCCCCTGCTCCCGATGCAAAAAGGGGCGGCCCGAAGGCCGCCCATGGAGAGAGAGGAGAGATCTTTTTCTTCTGCTCGATCAGAAGCCGTAGACCAGCGACACGCCCAGCGTGTTGTCGGTGCGGGTCGCGCGATCCGAAACATACTCGGTCTTATAGGAAATCCGGGTCGCGAAGGCTTCCGTCATCTTGAAGTTCAGACCCAGTTCGTTGGTCGCGGTATCGTTCGCGTCCGAGGTCAGATAGTCGGTGTCGTTGGTGATGAAGAACTGGTCGTTGATCCGGTGATAGAAACGCGACGACAGCAGGTAGCCGACTTCGGTTTCCGTGTTGTAGTCGTAGGTCTCGGCGACCGGGTCGATCACGTCCACGGCCTTGGTGTAGCGCACGCCGACGGCGGCCTGCACGCGCCAGGCGGTGGTGTCGTTGTTGATCACGCGGTAACCCGGACCGACGCCGAAATAGGCGTCACGCTTCAGGCGGCCGTCCAAGTCCGCGAAGCTCTCGTCGGTGGCCAGGCTGACCGGATCGTTGGCCAGCGCATCGGTCGTCAGACGACCCAGAGCGAAGCCGTAGAAGCGATCGTTGATGTCATACATGCCTTCGTAGATGACATAGGTCTTTTCGGTATCCGTGTCGCCGGCATTGTTCTCGCCGTATTCAAGCAGGATACCGACCGATTGCGAGAAGCGGCCCTGGTTCGACGACAGGCGGCCGGCCAGGCTGAAGTCCTGGTTCTCGCTGTTGCCGGTGCGGCCGACGTAGCTCAGCGCGACCGAGCCGAACACGCCTTGGCGGCGCTCGGGATTGCCGAAGCGATAGGCGTCGGACGAGCGGTCGAAATCGTCGCGGACCGCCTCCTCGACGTCCCGCATCTGTTCGTTGACTTCCGTGATGCCGGTGGCATCGGCGCCCGTGGCGATTTCGGATTGCGCGAAAGCGGGGGCCGAGAACGCGGCGGCCAGGGCGGTGGCACCGGCGAGGTAAGCAAGCGTCTTCATTGTGTCAGTCCTTTTCCGAACCGTTTCGTGTCCGTGGCACCGCCCTTGCGGAACCACGAGCATCTCTGCTGGCCCAGAGGTAGAACCGTCGCGCCCGACGATAAAGAGGCCCGGAAAACTGCGCAAAAACTCGCAAAAACGTGAAATTCGGCGGGAACCTGCCCATCGGCGGAAAACGGATCATGCGAAAACGTGATGAAACCTTTTCGCCCGCCGGTTGCACGAAATTTTCGGCGCGGCCTCAGGCGGGTAACAGGGCACCACATTGCTAACGAAAGATGACAATGCTGAAACACCGGGATGACGGCAAGGCGTTGCACAAAAAAAAGGCACCGGATCGGCGCCTTTCCGAGATGAAATTGTTGCGAAAGGTCCACAGTGGCGACGCAAAAATGCAGCGCCTGCCGGGCGGGGCCGCGAAATCAGCGCGGGCGGGTGGCGGCGGGGGCCATGGCGGGCGCGGGGTTGGGGCGAATCCGCTGCCGCAGGCCGCCGCCGCGGCCATCCTTGCGGGCCATCAGCATGATGCGGATGCCGAACTGCACCCCCGAGAACAGGATGGTGTGGAAGACGACCAGCATCAGCACCGCGATCCAGCCGCCGCGCGTGGCCGTCACCAGATGCCGCAGCGTGCCGACATCCAGCGCCAGAAGCAGCGCGGTAAAGGCCAGCGCCAGTGCGAAGCCGATGGCGATGCTGACGATATAAAGCCGGACGAGTTGCGGCATCTTTTTTCCCGGAACAGACAAGCCCGGCCATTCTAGCGCGGATCGCGGCAAAGCCCGAGGGG
Source organism: Paracoccus sp. FO-3 (assembly GCF_006386455.1). Lineage (NCBI taxonomy): Bacteria > Pseudomonadati > Pseudomonadota > Alphaproteobacteria > Rhodobacterales > Paracoccaceae > Paracoccus > Paracoccus sp. FO-3. The sequence goes on from NZ_VCBQ01000062.1 coordinate 18,584, forward strand.
AAAATCCCGCGCGCCCCGCGTCAGAATGCCTCGGGACGGGCCTCGCGCGCCATGTGGTCCAGCACCGCGTTGACGAATTTCGACTCGCGCCCCTCGGCGAAGAAGGCCTGCGACAGGCGGACATATTCGGCGATGACCACCTTGGGCGGGGTCTTGGGCGTCACCAGCTCGGCGCCCGCGGCCCGGAAGACCGAGCGCAGCACCGGGTCGATGCGGCCGATCGGCCATTTCGCCACCAGCGCCCGGTCGGTCATCTGGTCGATCCGCGACTGCCAGGTGACGGCATCGTCCACGATGCGGGTGAACAGCGCCTGGTCGGCCTCGGCCGAGACCATGTCCTCGTCCTCGTCCTCGCGGCCGATGCGCCAGTTCAGGAACTCGCGCTGCACGCGGTCGGCGGACTGGCCGCCCGCCTCCATCTGGAACAGCGCCTGCACCGCATAAAGCCGCGCGGCCGCGGCGCGGGCCTGCCGCGCCTGCCGGTCGCCGTCGCGGCGCGTCTTGTCGCCCGCCCCGCTCATGCGCTGCCCGGCCCGTCGATCTCGCCGGCCAGCTTGATCACGTCGCGCGGCACCGGGGCGTCGCCCCGCGGCGATTGCCCGGCCCAGCCGCGCTTGAGCGCGATCAGGTGCAGCGCCGCGGCCGCGGCCCCGCCGCCCTTGTTTTGGCCCTGCGGATCGGCGCGCAACTCGGCCTGGGCGGTGTTTTCCACCGTCAGGATGCCGTTGCCGATGCAATGGCCCTGCAGGCCCAGCAGCATCAGCCCGCGCGAGCTGTCGTTGCAGACGGTGTCGTAATGCGTCGTCTCGCCGCGGATCACGCAGCCAAGCGCGACATAGCCGTCGTAAAGGTTGCGGCCGGCCGCCAGGGCGATGGCGCTGGGGATTTCCAGCGCGCCGGGCACCTCGACCAGATCGACGGTGGCGCCGGCGGTCTCGGCCACGCCGCGCGCGCCGGCGATCAGCCCGTCGGCGATCTGGCGGTAATAGGGCGCGACCACGATCAGCAGGCGCGCGCCGCCCTCGATCCGGGGCAGCGGCAATTGGTCATGTTCGATGCTGGCGGCCATTTCGTCACTCTTTGGGAATCGAGCGGGTGGAATGGATCGAAAGCCCGTAGGCGTCAAGCCCGACCACCTTGACCGGCGCCGAATTGGTCAGCACCACCAGCTCGGACAGGCCGAGCGCCGAGAGGATCTGCGCCCCCAGCCCGTATTGGCGCAGCACATGCGAGGAAACCTCGTCCTGGCGCGGCAGGCGCGGCTCGAGGTCGCGAAACAGCACCACGACGCCCCTACCCTCCTGGGCGATGACGCGCATGGCGGCGTCCAGGGTGCCGGCGCTCTCGCGCCCGATGCCCAGGACGTCGTGCAGCGGGTCCAGCACATGCATGCGCACCGGCACCGGGCCGGGCGCGGTCAGGTCGCCCTTGGTCAGCACGATATGCTCGGCCCCCGAGGTCTCGTCGGCGAAGATGCGCATCATCCAGTCGCCGCCATGGATCGAATGCACGGCGCGCTGGCCGCGCTCGGCGATCAGGTTGTCGTGGCGGCGGCGATAGGCGATCAGGTCGCTGATGGTGCCGATCTTCAGCCCGTGCTTCTGCGCGAATGCCACCAGGTCCGGCAGCCGCGCCATGGTGCCGTCCTCGTTCATGATCTCGCAGATCACGCCCGAGGGGTTCAGCCCCGCCAGCCGCGCCACGTCCACCGCCGCCTCGGTATGGCCGGCGCGCACCAGCACGCCGCCCTCGCGGGCGCGCAGCGGAAAGACATGGCCGGGCGTGGCGATGTCGGCCGCGCCCTTGCTGGGGTCGATGGCCACCGCGACGGTATGGGCGCGGTCATGGGCCGAGATGCCGGTGGTCACGCCCTCGCGCGCCTCGATCGACATGGTGAAGGCGGTCTCGTGCCGGCTGGAGTTCTTGGGGCTCATCAGCTGCAGGCCAAGCGCGTCGATGCGCGGGCCGGGCAGCGACAGGCAGATCAGCCCGCGGCCATGGGTGGCCATGAAGTTGATCGCCTCGGGCGTGGCCATCTGGGCGGGGATGACCAGGTCGCCCTCGTTCTCGCGGTCCTCGTGGTCGACCAGGATGAACATGCGGCCGTTGCGGGCCTCGTTGATGATCTCCTCGATGGGAGAGATCGCGTCGGACCAGTCGCGCTCGACCGGCCCCGGCTTTTCATACTGCATCCGCCGCTCCTGCAAAGAATTGCCGGCCGGTGACGAAACCCGCCAGCCCGCCTGCCACCATCATTTCCCGCTCATGCCCGGTCTCGCCGATCATCAGCACCGCATCGCCGGGCAGGCCCCGTGCCCGCAGCCAGCCCTTCATCCCGTCCCGGATCGCCGACCAGCTGGCGCCAAAGGGCGGCAGGCGTTCGGCCGAGACCGCCCCGATCTGCACCGCGATCGCATCGGGCGCAAGCCCCGGCGCGCAGCCCAGATGCGGCGCGGCGGCACTTTCGGCGATGCGCCGGCGCTCGGCCGCGCCGACCGGCTGGCCGTCGCGGAACACCCCCAGCGCATTCGTCGAGTAAAGAAACGCCACCAGGTCGCGCCCGGTCGTCGCCCGCACCCCGGCATAGGTCTTGTAGTCCAGCCCCAGCTGCCTGGCCCGGCGGACCTGCATGCGCACCACCTCGACCGGCAGCCGCGCGCCCAGCAGCTCGCGCCGCGCCACGGTCCAGGCATGGGCGCGAAAGCCACGGCCCGCCTCGGGGGACAGCGCCGGACCGCGGTTATGGCCGATCCCGGCCATCAGCCCGCCTCGGCCAGCCGCGCGACATAGCGCGCCAGCGTGTCGATTTCCAGGTTCACCTCGTCGCCCGGCTGCATCTCGCCCCAGGTGGTCACGGCCTGGGTGTGGGGGATGACGTTCACGCCGAAGCGGTCGCCCTCGACCTCGTTCACCGTCAGCGAGGTGCCGTTCAGCGCCACCGAGCCCTTGGGCGCGATGAAGCGCGCCAGCGCCCTGGGCGCGCGCAGGGTGATGCGGGTGCTGCCGCCTTCGTCGCGCATCTCCTCGATCACCGCGACGCCGTCGACATGGCCCGAGACGATATGCCCGCCCAGCTCGTCGCCGACGCGCAGCGCGCGTTCCAGGTTCAGCCGCTTGCCGGGCGCCCAGCCGTTGGCGCCGATGTTGGTCTTGGAGATGGTCTCGGCCGAGATGTCCACGTCGAACCAGTCCGCCCCCTTCTCGACCACGGTCAGGCAGATGCCGTCGCAGGAGATCGAGGCGCCCAGGTCCACCCCCGCCATCTCGTAATGGCAGGAAATCCGCGCCCGCATGTCGCCGCGCATCTCGACGCGGGATACCTCGCCGATATCGGTGATGATGCCGGTAAACATGGACGCCCCCTTCCTTTGGCTGCCCGAGAACTAGAGCCTCGGCGCGCGATCTTCAAGCAAAGCCGCAGCCGGGGGCCGCGCCGATTAAGGCAAAATGAGGAAAGGCCGTGACAGCGGCGGGATTTTGGTGCAATCAGAGGGAATATGACCTCGGTGGCTGGGCCCCGCCTGTAGCGAAAAGCCCGATTCCTGCACAAACAGACACCAGGCTCATATGCTCAATCCCATGACCGGCCCCCGCCACGTCCGCGATCTGCGCCCCGCCCCGGCGCCTGCGGCACCCCAGCGCCCGCTTGCGCCGCCCGATCCGCCGCCGCCCCAGCGCAAGCTGGTCCCGGTGGCGGCGACCGCCGCATTGCCCGCAGCCAAGCGCGTCTTCCTGATGCTGCAGGGCCCGCACGGCCCGTTCTTCGACCGCGTCGGCCGGCTTTTGCGCGCCACCGGCGCCCAGGTCTGGCGCGTCGGCTTCAACGCCGGCGACGAGTTCTTCTGGTCCGACGCGTCCCGGTTCATCCGCCACGACACCGGGCCCGAGGACTGGCCCGACCACCTGGACCGCATCGTCACCGAAAAGGGCGTGACCGACATCGTGCTTTACGGCGACGTGCGCCCGGTCCATGCCGCCGCGCGCGAGGCGGCGCGGCGCCACGACCTGGTGCTGCATGTCTTCGAGGAAGGCTATCTGCGCCCGTTCTGGATCACCTATGAGCGCGGCGGCTCGAACGGGCATTCGGCGCTGATGCGCATCCCTCTGCGCGAGATGCGCAATGCCCTGCGCAACCGCATCGCCGAGATGCACCGCCCGCCGGCGCGCTGGGGCGACATGCGCCAGCACAAGTTCTATGGCGCGCTCTATCACTTCCTGGTGCTGGTGGCGAACCGCCGCTATCCCGGCTACCGCACCCACCGCCAGATCGGCGTGTTCCAGGAATTCCGGCTGAACCTGCGCCGCTTCCTGCTGACGCCCTTGCACGCCCTGGCCCGCATGCGCGAGGCGGGGGCGGTGCGCCGCGGCGGCTTTCCCTATGTGCTGGTGCTGATGCAGCTGGAACATGATTCCAACTTCGTCGCCCATTCCCCCTATCGCCGCATGGCCGAGTTCACCGACGAAGTGCTGACCGCCTTCGCCCGCTCGGCGCCGCGCCACCACCACATCGTCTTCAAGGCCCATCCGCTCGAGGACGGGCGCGGCGGCATCCGCCACGCCATCCTGGCCAGGGCGCGCGAGCTGGGGATCGAGGACCGGGTCCATTTCGTGCGCGGCGGCAAGCTGGCGCGGCTGCTGAACCAGGCCCATGCGGCGGTGACGGTGAACTCGACCGCCGCGCAGCAGGCGCTGTGGCGCGGGCTGCCGGTCAAGGCCATGGGCCAGGCGGTCTTCGACAAGCCCGGCCTCGTCTCGGACCAGAGCCTGGACGAATTCCTGCACGACCCGCGCCCGCCCCATGCCCTGGCCTATCGCCGCTATCGCGACTTCCTGCTGGAAAGCAGCCAGGTGCCGGGCGGGTTTTACGCCGCGCGGTCCCGCGCCCATGCGCTGCGCATCGTGGTGGACATGATCCTGGCGCCCGAGGATCCCTATCAGGCGCTTTTCGCCGGACGTGGCAAATATCGGCAACAGATGGGCGGCAAGGACGATTGAGCAGGGCAAAAATATGGAAAACCCCTGGTTGCTGGGTTAACGTGCGGAAAAATACGACCTGCGATCCGGGAATCGCACGAGAGGACAGGAGCAACAGTTTGACGCAAGCCATTTTTTCGCCCCTTCGATCCGGTGCGGCGCCGCTCCGCATGCGCCGCAGCCTTGCCGCGCGCCTGACGCGGGTCGCGATTCTGGGGGGAATGCTTCTCGTCTCCGCCTGCGGTTTGCCGCGCTCGGGCCCCACCAAGGGCCAGATCATGTCCGGCGCGGTGGAAAAGGGCGGCAGCACCCATATCGTGCATGTCGACGACCGGGTGAACCGGGCGGCGAACTTTACCCCCGCCTATGGGTTCTCGGCCGATTTCCGCTCGGCCGGGACGGTCGCGGCCGACGACATCCGGCCCGGCGACGTGCTGGGGCTGTCGATCTGGGAAAACGTCGATGACGGGCTGCTGGCCTCGATGGGGACAAGCTCGACCCAGCTGACCGAATTGCAGGTGGACAGCCAGGGCTATATCTTCGTGCCCTATGCCGGCCGGGTGCTGGCCGCCGGCAACAGCCCCGAAGAGCTGCGCCGCATCATCACCCAGAAGCTGGAAACCCAGACCCCAGACCCGCAGGTCATGGTCACGCGCGTCGCCGGCGACGGCGCCACCGTCTCGGTCATGGGCAAGGTGAACGCGCAGGGCGTCTATCCGATCGAGCGCCCGACCCGCAACCTTTCCTCGATGCTGTCGCGCTCGGGCGGCGTCTCGATCGAGCCCGAGATCGCCGTGGTCACGGTCAAGCGCGGCAATTCCAGCGGCAAGGTCTGGCTGCGCGACCTGTATTCCAACGCGCGCAACGACATCGCGCTGCGCCCCGGCGACGTGATCCTGGTCGAAGAGGACGAGCGCAGCTTTACCGCGCTTGGCGCGCTTGGCGGCCAGACCAAGGTGCCCTTGGGCAATGAACAGATCAACGCCATCGAGGCGGTGGCCATGGTCGGCGGCCTCAGCACCGCGCTGGCCGATCCCAAGGGCGTGTTCGTGCTGCGCGACGAGCCGCCGGCGGTGGCCCGCGCCGTGCTGGGCCGCGGCGACATCCAGGGCAGCCAGCGCGTCGCCTATGTGCTGGACCTGACCAGGCCCGACGGCATGTTCCTGGCGCGCGATTTCGTCATCCGCGACGGCGACACCGTCTATGTGACCGAGGCGCCCTTCGTGCAATGGCGCAAGACCCTGCAGTCGATCCTGGGCACCGCGACCGAGGTCGGCTCGGTAGACAGCGCCTTCCGGTAAGGACGTGGAGCAGAACGACGATGCCGCCGGGGATTCCCGGCGGCTTTTCATATGCAGCGGCGGTTTCCTGACCCGGCCTCGCCTACGCCGCATCCTGCAGCTGGCCGGATGGTCGCCCCGCATCGGCCTGCCCGGCCCCGGCGATCACGTCGGCATCTGGGGCGACAGCCCGACCGCCTGGCGCGGCAAGGCGCTGGCNGTGCGGGTCGAGGACGCCTTCCTGCGCTCGGTCCTGCCGGGACGGGCGCGCGGCGCGGTGGCGCGGCGCGGGCCCATCGGCCTGCTGGTCGACCCCGTCGGGCTGCATTTCGACGCCGAGGCGCCCTCGCTGATCGAAACGCTGGTGCATGCGCCCGGCACCCAGGCGCAGCTGCAACGCGCGCGACAGGGGATCGCGCGGCTGATCGCCGCCGACCTGTCGAAATACAACGCGCATCTGCCCCAGGTCGCGCCGCCCGCCGCCGGCTATGTGCTGGTCATCGACCAGACCCGCGGCGACGCCTCGCTGCGCGGGGCGGGCCGGGCGGATTTCCTGGCCATGCTGGAGGCGGCGCGCGACGAAAATCCCGGCCTGCCGCTGGTGCTGCGCAGCCATCCCGAGACCGCGCGCGGCCTGCGCCCCGGCCATTTCACCCCCGCCGACCTGCGCCGCGGCGAGGTCTTTTGCGACGGCGCGGTGTCGCCCTGGGCGCTGCTTGCGGGCGCGGCGCGGGTCTATGCCTTTTCCTCGCAGCTGGGATACGAGGCGATGCTGGCCGGCCACCGGCCGCGCATCTTCGGCCGTCCCTTCTATGCCGGCTGGGGCCTGACGGACGACCAGCACCCGATCCCGCGCCGCAGCCCGGCCAGCATCGAGCAGCTTTTCGCCGCCAGCCACCTGCTGGCGCCGACCTGGTATGATCCCTGCCGCGACCGGCTGACGGATTTCGAGGGCGCGCTGGAGCAGATCGAGGCCGAGGCCCGCGCCTGGCGCCAGGACCATGCCGGCCATCGCGCGCATGGCATCCGGCTGTGGAAACGCCCGTTCATGGCGCGGTTCTTCGGCAGCGGCCGGGGGGTGCGCTTTATCGCGAAACCGGGACCGGGCGTGACCATGGCCTGGGCAGGCCGCGCCGATCAGGTGCCCGGCGCGCTGCGGGTCGAGGACGGATTCCTGCGCTCGCGCGGGCTGGGGGCGGCGCTGGTCCCGCCCCTGTCGCTGGTCGCCGACGACCTGGGCATCTATTACGACCCCGGCCGCGAAAGCCGGTTCGAGCGGCTGATGGCCGAACCCCTGCCCCCCGGCGGGCGGGACCGCGCCCTGCGCCTGGCCCGGCTGCTGGTCGAGGCCGGGATCACCAAATACAACCTGTCCGGCGGGCCGCCCGACCTGCCGCCCGGCCGTCGCATCCTGGTGCCGGGCCAGGTCGAGGACGATGCCTCGATCCGCCTGGGCGCGGGAACCGAGCGCACCAACCTGGCCCTGCTGGAGCGCACGCGGGCCGAGAATCCCGATGCGGTGCTGGTCTACAAGCCGCATCCCGATGTCGAGGCCGGGTTGCGCCCCGGCCTGGTCGCCCCGGCCGATCTGGAACGGCTGGCCGATGTGGTCGCCCGCAACGCGGCCGCCGATGCGCTGATGGGCCGGGTGGACGAGGTCTGGACCATGACCTCGACCCTGGGGTTCGAGGCGCTGTTGCGCGGCCTGCCCGTCACCACGCTGGGCGCGCCCTTCTATGCCGGCTGGGGGCTGACGCGCGACCTGGGGCCGGTGCCGGCGCGGCGGCAGGTGCGGGCGGACCTCGCGCTGCTGGTCCATGCCGCGCTGATCGCCTATCCGCGCTATTTCGACCCGGTGAGCCACCTGCCCTGCCCGCCCGAGGTCGCCGTCGAACGGCTGCGCGATCCGGGATTCGGCGCGGGCGGCCCGGCGCTGCGGCTGCTGTCCAAGGCGCAGGGCCTGCTGGCCGGCCACGCCTGGCTCTGGCGGCGCTAGGCCACGACCGATTGATTAACGCTCCACCGCATCATCGCGCAGCCAGCGATGCAGGACGTCGGGGCCGATCCGGCGCGTCTCGGCCAGCCGGAAGCGCGGCGCATCGGCCAGTCGCTCGAGCCCCAGCGCGCCGATTCCGGCGCGGCCGTCGCCGCCCAGCACCACCCCGGCGCTATAGCCGATCAACTGGTCCACCAGCCCCGCGCGCAACAGGCTGGCCGCCAGCACCCCGCCGCCTTCGCAAAGGACACGGGTCAGGCCACGGACGCCCAGTTCGGCCATGACATCCTCGGGGCGGCCGGCGAGCTGCCACAGCGGGCCATGCTCCGGCCCCTCATCCGGCAGGTCGGGCAAGGGGCGCGACGAGACCACGATCCGCACCGGCTGCCGCACCGGGCCGAAGCCGCGCACGTTCAGCCCCGGCCGGTCGGCGCGCGCCGTCTCGCCGCCGACCATCACCGCGTCATGGCCCAGGCGCAGGGCATGGACATGGCGGCGGGCCTCGGCCCCGGTGATCCACTGGCTTTCGCCCGAGGCGGTGGCGATGCGGCCGTCGAAGCTGGCGCCCAGCTTCAGCGTCAGCATCGGCCGGCCGCGCTGGATGCGGCTGAGGAAACCGCGCTGCACCGCGCGGGCCTCGGCCTCGCAGATGCCTTCGGTCACGTCGATGCCGGCCGCGCGCAGGATGGCATGGCCGCGGCCGGCCACGCGCGGGTCGGGATCGGTCAGGGCGGTGACGACGCGGGCGATGCCGGCGCGGACCAGCGCCTCGGCGCAGGGCGGGGTCTTGCCGTGATGGGCGCAGGGCTCCAGCGTGACATAGGCGGTGGCGCCGCGCGCCGCCTCGCCGGCCTGGGCCAGCGCCATGACCTCGGCATGGGGGCGGCCGCCGGGCTGGGTCCAGCCGCGCCCGACCACCGCGCCGTCGCGCAGCAGGACGCAGCCCACCGCCGGATTGGGCCAGACATTGCCCAGGCCGCGCCGCGCCAGCGCCAGCGCATGGCGCATGTGGCGGCGGTCGGTCACTCCTCGACCGTCTGCGGGCGCAGCTCGGACACGAACTTGTCGAAATCGTCCGCCGCCTGGAAGTTCTTGTAGACGCTGGCGAAGCGGACATAGGAAACGGTGTCGATCCGGGCCAGCGTCTCCATCACGATCTCGCCGATGACCTTCGAGGGGATGTCGGTGTCGCCCATGCTTTCCAGCCGGCGCACGATGCCCGAGATCATCTGGTCGATGCGCTCGGGGTCGATCGGGCGCTTCTGCATGGCGATGCGGATCGAGCGCTCCAGCTTGGCGCGGTCGAAATCCTCGCGCCTTCCGCTGGACTTGACCACGACCAGGTCGCGCAGCTGCACCCGCTCATAGGTGGTGAAGCGGCCGCCGCAGGCCGGGCAGAAGCGGCGTCGGCGGATCGCCACGTTGTCTTCGGCCGGACGCGAATCCTTGACCTGCGTATCGACATTTCCACAGAAAGGACAGCGCATCCCTTGTTCCCCCAAAGCCCCGGACCCCTGCCAGTATAGGCAAGCCCAAACCGCTTGGGTAGTGCGTTGAGCGCCCTACAAGATCGGCGATGCGCGGGCTGGGCGGACTGACGCTGCGGCAATTGCGCAAGCGGGCGGGGATGCGGCGGAAATCCGGCACTGGCGTCTCGACAGGCCGTCCGGTCGCATGCAACATTCGCCCCGTCATCGGCCGCCCAGGAACAGGCCGATCAACGCGGAGGAACCCATGAAGACAACCAACCAGTTCGGCCGGCGCGCCTTTCTGACCCGCGCCACGGTTGGCGGCGCGACCGCAGCGGCCGGGGCTGCGCTTGCCGCGCCCGCCATCGCGCAAGAGATGCCCGAGGTGAAATGGCGGCTGACCTCGGCCTTCCCGAAATCGCTGGACACCATCTATGGCGGCGCCGAGGTTCTGTCGAAGTACCTGTCCGAGGCCACCGGCGGCAAGTTCCAGATCCAGGTCTTTGCCGGCGGCGAGATCGTGCCCGGCCTGCAGGCCCAGGACGCCGTCACCGACGGCACCGTCGAGGCCTGCCATACGGTCGGCTATTACAGCTGGGGCAAGGATCCGACCTTCGCGCTGGGTTCGGCCGTGCCCTTTGCGCTGTCGGCGCGGGCCATGAACGCCTGGCAATACCACGGCGGCGGCATCGACCTTTACAACGAATTCCTGGCCACCCATAACATCTTCGGCCTGCCGGGCGGCAATACCGGCGTGCAGATGGGCGGCTGGTTCCGCAAGGAAATCAACGCCGTGTCCGATCTTCAGGGCCTGAAGATCCGCGTCGGCGGCTTTGCCGGCAAGGTGCTGGAGCGGCTGGGCGCGGTGCCGCAGCAGATCGCCGGCGGCGACATCTATCCGGCGCTGGAAAAGGGCACCATCGACGCCTCGGAATGGGTCGGCCCCTATGACGACCTGAAGCTGGGCTTCTTCAAGGTCGCGCCCTATTATTACTATCCCGGCTGGTGGGAAGGCGGCCCGACCGTGCATTTCTTCTTTGCCAAGGACAAATACGAGGCGCTGCCCGAGAACTACAAGTCGCTTCTGCACACCGCGTGCCGGGCGGTCGATGCCGACATGCTGCAGAAATACGACCACCTGAACCCCACGGCTCTGAAGGAGCTGGTGGCCTCGGGGGCGCAGCTGCGCCCGTTCAGCGCCGAGATCCTGGACGCCTGCTACAAGGCCGCGAACGAGGTCTATGCCGAACTGGAAGCCTCGAACGCGCCGTTCAAGAAGATCTGGGAATCGATCAAGGGGGCGCGGGGCGACTGGTATCTCTACAACCAGACCGCCGAATATACCTATGATACCTTCATGATGATCCAGCAGCGCAACGGCACGCTCTGATCCGTCGCAAGCCTGCAATCGGGCCGCCGCGAGCGATCGCGGCGGCCCTTTTCGTTGCGGGGCGCGGGGGGCGAAGGCGGGCGGGAAACCCGCCCTGCCGATCAGTTCCCCGCCGGCTGTTGCGGGGCGGTCAGGCCCGGCGGCGGGCCTGACAGCGCCCCCAGCCCGTCCTGCGGCGCGGCCGGGGCCGGGGCCGGGGCG
>NZ_VCBQ01000063.1:0-29591 GCF_006386455.1 Paracoccus sp. FO-3
CCGCGGCCGCGCGCGGGCCCAAGCCCAGCGTCGCGGCAGCCGCGGCCAGCCGCGATGCCAGGGCACGGCGGGACAGCATCGGGGCGGCGGACGGGTCGCGACGCGGTCGCATGTTCGGCTTCCTTGCTGGCCTGGGGAAAAAGGCGGCCGATCTGGCGCGGATTCGGACTTGGGTCCAGCCGCTTGGTTGAATCGGCCCCCCGCGGACTTTAAGTGATGCCGAAATGAGACAGGAGCCCCGAATGTCCGACCTGACCCCGCGCGAAATCGTCTCCGAACTGGATCGCTTCATCATCGGGCAAAGGGATGCCAAGCGCGCCGTGGCCGTGGCCTTGCGCAACCGCTGGCGCCGGCGGCAGCTGGGCGACGACCTGCGCGACGAAGTCTATCCCAAGAACATCCTGATGATCGGCCCGACCGGCGTCGGCAAGACCGAGATCAGCCGCCGCCTGGCCAAGCTGGCCCGCGCGCCCTTCCTGAAGGTCGAGGCGACCAAGTTCACCGAAGTGGGCTATGTCGGCCGCGATGTCGAGCAGATCATCCGCGACCTGGCCGATGCCGCCGTCATCGAGACCCGCGAGCGCATGCGCGAGGAGGTCAAGGCCCGCGCCCATAAATCCGCCGAGGAGCGCGTGGTCGCCGCCCTGGCCGGCGAGGGCGCGCGCGAGCAGACCCGCGAGATGTTCCGCGACAAGCTCAAGCGCGGCGAGCTGGACGACACCGTGATCGAGCTGGAGGTGCAGGACAATTCCAGCCCCTTCGGCATGATGGAGATGCCCGGCCAGCCCGGTGCCATCGGCGGGATGATGGACCTGTCGGGGTTGATGAAGGCATTCGGCGGGCGCCGGGTGCGGCGCAAGGTGACGGTGGCGGAAAGCTATGAGCTGCTGATCGCGGAAGAGGCCGACAAGCTGCTGGACGACGAGGCCGTCAAGGCCGCCGCGCTGGAGGCGGTGCAGGAGAACGGCATCGTCTTCATCGACGAGATCGACAAGGTGGCCGCGCGGACCGACGCCCGCGGCGGCGATGTCTCGCGCGAGGGGGTGCAGCGCGATCTCTTGCCGCTGATCGAGGGCACCACGGTTTCCACGAAATACGGGCCGGTCAGGACGGATCATATCCTGTTCATCGCCTCGGGCGCGTTCCACATCGCCAAGCCCTCGGACCTCTTGCCGGAATTGCAGGGGCGGCTGCCGATCCGGGTCGAGCTGCGCGCGCTGACCGAAGAGGACTTCGTCCGCATCCTGACCGAGACCGACAACGCCCTGACCCGGCAATATACCGCGCTGATGGCGACCGAGGGCGTGACGGTCCAGTTCACCGAAGACGGCATCCGGGCGCTGGCGCGCATCGCGGCCGAGGTGAACGGCTCGGTCGAGAATATCGGCGCGCGGCGGCTTTACACCGTGATGGAGCGGGTGTTCGAGGAGCTGTCCTTCAGCGCGCCGGACCGCTCGGGCGAGACGGTGGTGGTGGACGGGGCTTTTGTCGAGAAGCACCTGGGCGACCTGGCGCGCTCGACCGACCTGTCGCGCTACGTGCTGTAAGGAACCCTGGCGCCTTCCCGCCGTTGTGGAATGACGCAACGGCGGGGGACGCGCATGAACTATCTTTTCGGCATCATCATCTTCGTGCTGGATGTCTGGGCCATCGCCTCGATCATCAACACCAACGAGACCATGACCACCAAGCTGATCTGGATCGCGCTGGTGGCGATCCTGCCGGTGCTGGGCTTCATCATCTGGTGGTTCGCGGGGCCCAAGGCGAATTACGGCTGAGGGCTTTCCCTGCCCCCGCCGCGGTGGCATTGTCGCCCGCAAGACGAAAGGGCGGGGGACATGCCGGGGCGGATCCTTGTTTCGCTGTTGCTGCTGCTGGCGGCCTGCGCGCCGCGCGGCGAGATCACCGTCGCCCCAGAAGCGGCGCGCCTTGGCCATGTCGAGCGCATCTATGTCGCCACCAACCGCACCCCCGAGGGCAGCCGGCAGGAAGGCGTCAGCTTTGGCCGGGTCGATGTCTCGGTCCCGCCCGAGCGGCGGCCCGGCACCATCACCTATCCCCGCAAGGGCGCGAGGCCCGATCCGCAGCGGGACTTCCTGGTCTCGGAATATGCCCGCTTTGCCCGGCCCGAGGATTTCCAGGCCGACCTGCGCCGCGCCGTCGCCGCCCGCCCGCCGGGCGACCGCGACGTGGTGCTGTTCGTGCATGGCTACAACAACACCTTCGCCGAGGGGCTTTATCGCTTTGCCCAGATCGAGCGCGACCTGAGCCTGCCGGGCGTGCCCTTGCATTTCTCATGGCCGTCGCGCGGGCAGCCGCTGGCCTATGCCGCGGATCGCGACAGCGTGCTTTATTCCCGCGACGGGCTTGAGCGCAGCATCGAGATCGCCACCGAGGCGGGCGGCGGCAGGGCGATCCTGGTCGCGCATTCCATGGGCGCCCTGCTGCTGATGGAAAGCCTGCGCCAGATGGCCATCGCGGGCGAGCGCCGCACCCTGGACCGGATCGGCGCGGTGGTCCTGCTTTCGCCCGACATCGACGTGGGCGTGTTTCGCACCCAGGTCCGGACCATCGGCAGGCTGCCGCAGCCCTTCGTCATCTTCACCTCGGGGCGGGACCGGGCACTGAACCTGTCGGCGCTGATCTCGGCCGAGCCGGTGCGGCTGGGCAGCCTGACCGATGCCGGGCCCGTGGCGGACCTGCCGGTGATGCTGGTCGATGTCGGTGCCTTCTCGACCGGGGACGGGCATTTCAACGTGGCGACCTCGCCCGCGCTCTTGCGCATCCTGGCGCAGGCGCAGGAGCTGAACAGCGTGTTTTCCGAGGATGTGGGCGGCGGGGTCGGGCCGCTGACCCGCGCGGCGCTGCATGCCGAGCGGGCGGCGCAGATCGTGATCTCGCCGGCTTTCTAGCGGCGCAGGTAGACGTAATAGGCGCCCTCGCCGCCATGGCGGCGATGCGCGGGGCGGACTTGCAGCACCACGGCGTTCAGGGGCGGCATGTGCAGCCAATGCGGCACGTTGTGGCGCAGCGCGCCCGGCCTGACCGGCAGCGGCGCGTCCGGCCCTCCTTCGCGCCCCTTGCCGGTGATGACCAACACCAGCCGCCGCCCTTCGGCCTTGGCTTGCAGGATGAAGCGGATCAGCACCGGCTGGGCCACGGCCAGCGTCATGCCGTGCAGGTCGATGCGTGCCTCGGGGGCGAGCTTGCCGCGGCTCATCTGGCGATGCGTCTTGTGATCCATGCGCAGCGGCTGGGCATGCAGCGCCTCGCGCGGGGGCGGCGACAGGTCCAGCCGGGTCGAGCCCGAGCCGGGCTGCCCGCCGATCCGCAGCCCGGCCAGCGGCAGGGGCGCGGCCTGCGGCATGGCGGGCGGCTTTTTCAGCGGCTGGGGTGCAGGCGCGGGCTCGGCCTGCTTGCGGGCAGGGTGCATCGGCACCGCGGTCGCGGCGACGCGGGACCACAGGGCCTTGTCCTCGGCCGAGAGTCCCCGCCGCCGTGCCATGGTTCAGGCCGTGGCGACCAGCTGCCAGTTCGGGTCGTCCTGACCCATGCGGCGGGCGAAGGTCCAGGTGTCGCGCTGCTTGCGGGCGGCCTTGGGGTCGCCCTCGACCACGTTGCCGTCGGCGTCGCGGGTGGCGACGATCATCTCGCCGACGAAGCGCACCGAAAGCTCGGCCATGCCGGTCGCCGGGGTGAACTCGGCCCCCGCCAGCGCGGTTTCGCGGGTGCCCAGGAACTGCGCCTCGGTGGTCAGGTTGCGGGCCTTGCGATCCTCGATCACCGATTCGAACGCTTCGGCCACCGGCGGCGCCAGGAAGCCGCGCACCTCGGACAGGTCGCCGCGTTCGAAGGCCATCAGGATCATCTCATAGGCGGATTTCGCGCCGGACAGGAACGGGCCCACGGCGAAGTCGGGCTCGACCCGCTTCATCTCGGCCAGCGCCTTGGCGGCGGGGCTGCCTGGTTCGGCATGGTCGGTGATGTCGCTGTCGCCCGCCTCGGCGGTGCCGTCGATCACGTCGAAGCGGCGGCGCTGGACCGGCTCTTCGGGGACGCGCGGCGGCTCGAATCCGTCGCGGGTGCCAAGAACCCCGCGCAGGCGCAGGATCAGGAACACGGCGATCGCCCCAAGGACGAGCAGTTGCAGCAGGGGGTTCGACATCAACGGACCTAACGAGCTTTGTAACGGCGCTTTCGCATGCTTATGTAGGGTGAGGACCGGCCCAAGTCCAGTTTGGGCGCCGGGAAATAGAAAGTGCCGGAGGAAAAAGGCGTTATGTGGCTGCTGTTGCCCTTCGTGATCCTGCCCATCGTCGAGATCGCGCTGTTCATCCAGGTGGGGGGCGCGATCGGCGTCCTGCCCACCATCGCGCTGGTCCTGGCCTCGGCCGTGGCCGGCGTGGCGGTGATGCGCCACCAGGGCGCACGCGCCGCGCTGGACGTGCAGCGCGCCATGCAGGATTTTCGCGATCCCGCCCGACCGATGGCACATGGTGCGCTGGTGATGATCGCCGGGCTGCTGATGGTGGTGCCGGGCCTGTTCACCAGCACGCTGGGGCTTTTGCTGCTGATCCCGGCGGTGCGCAGCCTGATCCTGCGGCAGATGGCCGCGCGCATGCGGGTGACGGGCACCGGCTTCAGCTATCGCCAGAGCTATGGGGCCGAGGGCGATTTCGGCGCCGATCCCGCGGGCTTGCGCCGCGGTCCCGGCTGGCGCGAGGACGGGGTGATCGACGGCGAATATTCGGTGCAGGACGACCCGCCCGGCCCGGTGCGCGAAGGGCTGACCGACCAGGGCGACGCGGCGCCTCCGCGGCGTGGCAATTCCGGCTGGACCCGGCATTGAGCGCCGGGCGGCGGGGTGCTAGAACCCCGTCAGATCCGAGGAGATTTCCATGAGCGACGAGAACAACAGCGACGCCGCCGCCGCGTCCGAGGCCCAGAATGCAGCGCAGCCGGCCGTGCGGCTGCAGATCCTGACGCAATATATCCGCGACCTGTCCTTTGAGAACGCGGTGGCGCAAAAGGGCCTGCCCTCGGGCGAGGTGCAGCCGGAAATCAGCGTGCAGGTCAGCCTGGATGCCCGCAAGCGCCCGACCGAGCACCAATACGAGGTGATCAGCAAGTTCCGCGTGCAATCCGCGAACGCCGCCGACAAGTCGCCCCTGTTCCTGTGCGAGCTGGATTACGGCGGCATCTTCCATGTCGAGGGCGTGCCCGAGGACCAGCTGCACCCCTTCCTGATGATCGAATGCCCGCGCATGATGTTCCCCTTCGTGCGGCGCATCGTGTCGGACATGACCCGCGACGGCGGCTTCCCGCCCTTCAACATGGACCCGGTGGATTTCGTGGCGCTTTACCGCCAGGAAATCGCGCGCCGGGCGCAGGCCCAGCGGCCGGCCGACCAGCCGCTGTCCTGAGCCGATCACTTCTGCGTGAGGCAGGCCCCCATCGGCCCGCGGCCCCCCGGTCGCGGGCCTTTCGCTTGCCCGGCGCACCCGTCCAGGCGGCGCTGGCGCGGCCGGCGGGATGGCGCTAGTTTCGCGCGGCACAAGACGGAGAGCGGCATGGCGAAAGGCGCGAAACGGGCCTGGCAGAGGATGCTGTCGGGGCGCAGGCTGGATCTTCTGGACCCGACGCCCATGGATGTCGAGATCGGCGACATCGCCCATGGCCTTGCCTTCGTCGCGCGCTGGAACGGCCAGACCCGCGGCGACTGGGCCTATAGCGTGGCCGAGCATTCGCTGCTGGTCGAGGAAATCCACGCCCGCAGCAACCCCGATTGCGAGCTGCGCTGGCGGCTGGCGGCACTGCTGCACGATGCGCCGGAATATGTCATCGGCGACATGATCTCGCCGGTGAAGGCGGCGCTTGGGCGGGAATACGGGGAAATGGATGCGCGGCTGGCCGCGGCGATCCACCGCCGCTTCGGCCTGCCCGCGCAATTGCCGGCGGTGGTGAAGCGCGCGATCAAGCGGGCCGACCGCATCTCGGCCTGGCTGGAGGCCGTGCAGATCGCCGGGTTTTCCAGGGCCGAGGCGGACCGCCTGTTTCCCGCGCCCCGGCCGGAATTGCTGCAGGGGCTGGAAATACGCCTGCGCCCGCCCCTGGAAACGCGCAATGCGTTTTTATCGCGCTTTACCCAGCTTATTGCGGAAATCGACCGCAAAGCGTGATCCCGGACGAAAAAGCCCCGCATCCTGGATGCGGGGCGATGGGCTCAGATTTCCATGGCGTCCAGTTTCTTGCCGGCATCCAGCGCCTCTTGCACCCAGCGCGGCTTGCGGCCGCGGCCGGTCCAGGTCTGCGAGGGATCGGCGGGATTGGCGTATTTCGGCGCCACCTTGCCGCGCGCCTGCTTGGCGACGGTCAGGTCGGCAAGGTTGAAGCCAAATTCGCGCGCCGCACTTTCGGCAGCCGCCAGCGCCTCGCGCTTGCGGCGGTCCTCGAAGGTGGAAATGGCACGGTCGAGCTTGTTGCGCAGATCCCGAAGTTCCCGCAAGGACATTGCGTCCAGGTCTATGCTCATATCTTTATCCTTGGTTTTGGCAGTATGTTCTCACTATTTGCATTCCAATATGAATTGCAATCTTTTTTGAGAACCGGATTATTAACGCGGGCTGCGTTTGGCCAAAATCCGCTGGAGAGTCCGCCGGTGCATATGCAGCCGGCGCGCCGTTTCGCTGACATTGCGGTCGCATTGCTCATAGACGCGCTGGATATGTTCCCAGCGCACCCGGTCGGCCGACATCGGCGTTTCGGGGGGGGGCGGCAAAGTGTCGCCCCGCGCCAGCAGCGCATGGGTCACGTCGTCGGCATCCGCCGGTTTCGACAGGTAATCCGTCGCCCCCATCTTGACCGCGGCCACCGCCGTCGCGATGGCGCCATAGCCGGTCAGCACGACGATCCGGGCATCCTCGCGCGCCTCGCGCAGGGCATCCACCACATCGAGCCCGTTCCCATCCTCGAGCCGCAGATCGACCACCGCATAGGCGGGCGGGTGTTCGGCCACCGCCGTCCGTGCCTCGGCGACCGAGGCGGCGCGGGCGACCGAGAAGCCGCGTTTTTCCATCGCACGGGCCAAACGGTTCAGAAAGATCTCGTCGTCGTCGACCAGCAGCAGGCTGGGGTCGGGGCCGATTTGGTAATCCTCTGCCATATTCACTTGCCCTTGAAAGTTCACTGTTGATTAGAGTGTTTTGTCCAGTCGGTCAAACCCCGTTGCCTGACGCCGCGTCAATGAAACAGGCGGTGCGTTCCGCAAGTTGCTGCGCGGAAAGCTCGCGGCCGAAGAGCTCGACAGTGCCGATGCCGGGAATCACAAGATAGGTATTGGTCATGTGATCCACCAGATAGTTCTGCGGATCTTCCTGGTCATTCACCTTGTAATAGTTGCGCCAGGCTTTCGCGACCGCATCAATCTCGGCCGCGGTTCCGGTCAATCCGATCATCCGTTCGTGCATGGCCTGGGTAAAATCGCCCAGCACCTCGGGCGTGTCGCGTTTGGGATCGACGGAAATGAAGACCGGCGTGACCGTCATTCCCCGTTCCTCCAGCATCGCCACTGTCTCGGCATTGCGGGCGCTGTCCAGCGGGCAGACATCCGGGCAATAGGTATAGCCGAAATAAAGCAGCGCCGGCTGCGCCAGCACCTGCCGGTCGCTGACTCGCCGCCCGTCCTGGTCCGTCAGCTCGAAGGGCGCGCCCAGGCTGTCCAGCCCGCCCTGCACCCCGCCCTGGCGGCAGGGGGCAAAGGGATCGGCCGCGCCGCGCGACAGCCACAGCCCGCCCGTCACCAGCACCAGGGCCGCGGCCAGGCTGCCGAGGATCAGGATCGTTCCGTCTTTGCCCATCAGGCGCGTCTCCGTCCGCTTGGACGCATTGATCGCCCATCCGGCCATGGGTATCAATGCAAAAGCCCGTCCCATCAGGAAGTCCCAGCGTGCCCCTCGGCCTTGTTTCCCACCGCATCGACCTGCTGCCCGGCCAGCCCGCGCCCGAGCCGATCCGCCTGCGCACCCTGATCCTGCTGCGCTGGGTGGCGATCGCGGGACAGCTGGCCGCCGTCGGCGCGGCGCTGGTGATCGGGGCGGATTTCCCGCTGGCGGCGGTGCTGGCGGTGATCGGCCTGGCGGTGGCGCTGAACCTGGCGCTGACGATGCGGCCGGATCGGCGCATCTCGGCCCGCGAGGCGGCCTGGCAGCTGGGCTTCGACCTGGGGCAGGTGGCGGCGCTGCTGGCGCTGACCGGCGGGCTCTCGAACCCTTTCGCCCTGCTTTTGCTGGCGCCGGTGACGGTCGCCGCCACCGCCCTGCCGCCGCGGCAGCTGCTGGCGCTGGGGGCCGCAACCTTCCTGATGGTCACGCTGTCGGCGATCTGCGCCCAGCCGCTGACCTTCGGCGCCGGCGGCCTGGTCACGCTGCGCGAGCCGCTGCTGGTCGGCCACTGGTTCGCCATTGTGATCGGCGCGGTGTTCTTTGCCGGCTATGCCCGGCTGGTCGCGGCCCAGGTCAACGCCACCTCGGACGCGCTGTTCGCCGCCCGCCTTGCGCTTGAGCGCGAGCAGAGGCTGCAGCATCTGGGCGGCGTGGTCGCCGCCGCCGCGCATGAGCTGGGCACGCCCCTGGCCACGATCAAGCTGGTCAGCGCCGAGCTGGCGGACGAGCTGGACGAGGCCCTGCCCGAGCGCGAGGATCTGGCCGAGGACGTGGCCCTGCTGCGCCAATCCGCCGACCGCTGCCGCGACATCCTGAAATCCATGGGCAGCGCCGGGCGCGACGACCTGCTGATCCGCTCGGCCCCGCTGACCGAGGTGCTGGCCGAGGCCGCCGCCCCCCATCGCGGCCGCGGCGCCGAGATCATGGTCCAGCCCCCGCCCGAGCCGCTGATCGTCCAGCGCGACGCCGCGGTGATCCACGGGCTGCGCAACCTGATCCAGAACGCCGTCGATTTCGCCGCCCGCCGCGTGACCATCGAGACCGGCGCCGACCGCCGCGACCTGTGGGTGCGGATCGCCGACGACGGGCCGGGCTTTCCCCCCGCGCTGCTGCCGCGCATCGGCAGCCCCTTCCTGACCACCCGGCCGCGGGCCGAGGACGGCCGCAGCTACGAAGGCATGGGGCTGGGCCTGTTCATCGCCAAGGCGCTGCTGGAACGCTCGGGCGCGCGGCTGCGCTTTGCCAATGGCGCCAAGGGCGGGGCCGAGATCCTGGTGACATGGCCGCGCGACATGATCGAGGCCCAGGATCGTATCCCCCTGGGCCCCAATCCCGAGATTCTGGCCTGATCTCCAGCCGCGTTAACCACTTCTTAAACTATCCCGCTATAGTTGTAGATGGCTGTATCGTGCGGGGATGTTTCGATGGTTGCGCAATTCCTTATCGCCTTCGCGGCGGCGGGGCTGGCGGTCCTGCTGGCGCTGGCGTGGCTTCGGCTGGCGGACCGGGGCCTTGCCGGGGCGCCGGTGGCGCGCGGATTGGAGCGTGCGCTTGAACCGATCGCCTTCCTGTTTCGCGACGGGACGCTGGTCGATGCCACCGTGCCGGCGCGCACCCTGCTGGCCAGCCTGCCCGGCGACAGCGAATGGCAGCGGCTCAGCGCATGGCTGGGCATGCGCCTGCCGGAATTCAGCGCGCTGCTGCCCGACCTGGGCGGCGCCGCGCGGGTCGAGCTGACAGAGCACGGCGGCCACAGCCCGCTGCGGCTTCTGGCCGAGGATCTGGGCGAAGGGCTGCTGCGGCTGACGCTTGCCGACCCCGCGGCCGAGGATGCCGGCATCCTGGTCGATTCGCTGTCCCTGCACGCGATGGAGCAGGAGCTGGAAATCCTGCGCAGCGCCATGGACCATTCGCCGATGCTGGCCTGGCGGCAGGATTTGCTGGGGCAGGTCACTTGGGCCAATTCGGCCTATCTGAACCTGGTCGAGGCCAAGGCCCAGGGGCAGACGGTCTGGCCGCTGCCCCGCATCATCGACCTGTCGGCGCGGCCGGTCCAGCCCGCCGCCCCCGGCGGCGCGCGGCGGATGCAGATCGACCATGACGGGCAAAGCCGCTGGTATGATTGCCACCTGCACGAGATCGGCGGGCAAACCGTGGCCATTGCCCTGCCCGCCGATGCGGCGGTGCGGGCCGAACGCTCGTTGCGCGAATTCGTCCAGACCCTGACCAAGACCTTTGCCGACCTGCCCATCGGGCTGGCGATCTTCGACCGCGAGCGCAACCTGCAGCTGTTCAACCCGGCGCTGATCGACCTGACCGGGCTTGCCACCGGCTTCCTGACCGCGCGGCCGACGCTTTACGCCTTTCTCGACCGGCTGCGCGAGGCGCGGATGGTGCCCGAGCCCAAGGATTACCGCAGCTGGCGCAACCAGATGAACACGCTGGAGGCCGCCGCCTCCTCGGGGCACCATGTCGAGATGTGGTCGCTGCCCGGCGGGCAGACCTATCGCGTGACCGGCCGGCCGCATCCCGACGGCGCGGTCGCCTTCCTGTTCGAGGACATCACCTCGGAAATCTCGCTGACTCGCAAGTTCCGCGCCGACCTGTCGCTGGGCGCCGAGGTGCTGGACGCGCTGGAGGATGCGGTGGCGGTCTTTACCGCCAATGGCGAGCTGCTGATCTCGAACCGCCGCTATGCCGAGCTGTGGGGCGCGGCGGCGCCCGCCACGCTGGAGGGCCATGTGCAGGTCTGGGCCCAGGCCTGCGGCGCAAGCCCCGGCCTGGTCGCCCTGCGCGACGCGCTGAACGCGGCGCTGCCGGACGAGCCGCTGCGCGGGGCCATGGCCGGGCCGGCGGGCGGGCTCTTGTCCTGGGGGCTGCGCGGCCTGTCCGGCGCGCGCCTGCTGCTGAGCTTTGCCGCCCCGATGCCGCCCCTGCCGATGGGGCGCGAGGCGCCGCGCGCCGCCGACAAGCCCGAGCCCGCGGCATCTGCCGCGATGCAGCGCGCCCTGACCGGCTGATCGGGTCTTGCCCTGCGGGCGCGGCTGCGCTTCCCTTGCGAAAACTGTCGGAAAGGGATCATGGATGGCGGATGCAAGGGGGCGGTCGTGACCGCGGGGCCGGATGTCCTGGCCGGGCGGCGGGTGCTGTTCGTCATGGCCGTGGATGCCGAATACGGCCCGCAACTGCGGGCGCGGATTTCGCCGCTGATGACCGGCGTCGGCCCGGTCGAGGCGGCGGTGGCGCTCACCGCGGCGCTCTCGGGCCTTCAGGCGCGGGGCGAGTTGCCGGATCTGGTGGTCTCGCTGGGCTCGGCCGGTTCGCGCCGGCTGGCGCAGCTGGGCATCTACCAGGTCGCCTCGCTGGAATATCGCGACATGGATGCCTCGGCCCTGGGTTTCGCCAGGGGCGAGACGCCGCTTCTGGGCCTGCCGGTGCGCGTCGAACTGCCCTTGCGGATCCCCGGCATCGCCGCGGCCAGCCTGGCGACCGGGGCCAGCATCGTCAGCGGCGCCGGCTATGACGCCATTGCCGCCGAGATGGTCGATATGGAAAGCTTCGCGGTGCTGCGCGCCTGCCAGCGCTTCGACCTGCCGCTGATCGGGCTGCGCGGCATTTCGGACGGGGCCGAGGAACTGGCGCAGCTCTCGGACTGGACGCGCTACCTGCACCTGGTCGATGAGCGCCTGGCCGAGGCCGTGGACCGGCTGGCCGAGGCGCTGGAGCGGGGCGAACTGGCGCTGTAGGTGGTGCCGTCCTTCGCGGCCCCGGCGAGAGGCATGGCGCGCCCGCGTCCAGCCCGTCCGGTGCCCTTGCCGCGTCGCAGGGCGCGCGCCATCGGGGCAAAGCCGGCCTGCGGCAAGATGCGCCGGCCGGTGCCTTGCGGGATGGCGCCATCGCCCAGCACAACCGCGGCGACAAGGGCTGCGGCATCGTCGCCGGCGATCTCGATCATCGCGTGGTTGCGCATCATCGACCCGTCGACCGAAAGCGGGAAGGGCTTGACCAGCCCTCGCCCCCCCTTGCCGGCGGCGGGCCAGGCGCCTAGTCGCCGCCGACCAGCACCTGCCCCTCGGGCCAGCGCAGCGTGGTGGTCAGGGTGATGATGCGCTCCTCGCCCGCGCCGATGCTGCCGTTCCAGACCAGCAGCCCGCGCTTGCCCTCGGGGTCGGTCTCGTCGGGGCTGGGATCGGCGGACCAGTCGATGCGCAGGTTTTCCTGGGTCGAGACCGGCACGCGGTCGATCACCCGCAGCGGCCATTCCTCGCCCGTCAGGTTGCGCAGCCGCAGGATCGCGGTTTCCCGCCGCTCCGAGGATTTCGAGATCAGCCCGCGATTGCCCTCGATCTCGTCGGGGATGCGGCGTTCCAGCTTGATGCCGGTCAGCGGGCCGAAGCCCAGCTTCATGTCGTCCCCGGCGGCGGTCAGTTCCAGCGCGCCGCGCCCGACCATGGCGCCGTCGGCATGAAAGGTCGCGTCGCCGGGCAGGATCACCGCCCCGGTGGAGTTCACCGTATCCGCCACCAGATAGGCGGTGTCGTCGCGGCGCGGCACCGCCTCGGCGACGATCTCGGGCGCCAGCTCGTGCGAATCCAGCGGCAGGCGCAGCGCATCGGCGCCGGCGCGCATGTCTACCGGCGTCGGATAGTCGTAGACCACGGTCTCGCCCACCATGCCCGCCAGGGCCGAGCCGGCCACGGGTGCCGGCGCGGCTGCCGCGCGTTCCATCGAATCCATGGCGGCTTCGGCCATGGGTGCGGCCGAGCGGCTGTAAAGCTTGGCCTCGGACTCGCCGATGCGGGGGAAGTCCGGCTGCAATTCGCTGGGCGCCGACTGGTCCATCGGCCGGGCGGTGGACAGCACCAGATGCACGCCGCGCCAGTCCTCGCCGGTGTCCTGCCGCACCAGCAAGCCGCGATCCAGCCGCAGCCTGCCCTCCTTGCGCTGCAGGGACAGGTCGTAGACCGGCTCCCAGCTGGCCGCGCCGGTCAGGCTGGTGATGCGGATGCGGGCGGGCTGGCCCTGGCCCTGCACGGCGATCACCAGCGCGCCGCGATCCGCATCCGGGCCGCGCAGTGCCTCGAGCCGGGCCTCGGCGCGGGCCAATTCGTCGGCCAGCTCCTCGCGGCCGGCATCGGCGGCCTCGGCTTCCAGCCCGGCGCGGATCGCGGTCTGGCGGGCCTGCAACAGCTGTTCGCCCACCACGCGGGCCAGCGTCGCGATGTCGGCGGTGCCGGCAGCGTCGGATTCGGCCAGCTTCATCAGGAAGTCGATGCTGTCCTCGGCCGCCTCGGCCCGCGCCTTGATCTCGGCCACGCCGGCATCGCGTTCGGCCAGCGCGGCTTTCAGGCGGCGGACCTCATCCTCGGCCGCGCGCAATTCGGGGGATTTCGCCGGGGTTTCCGGCAAGGCGCGTTCCTGCTGGAGGCCGGTCGCGCCGATCACCGCGCCTTCGGCCGCAATGCGCAGGCTGGCGGGGTCGATGCCCGCGGGCATGCCGGGGATCACCAGCTCATGCGCGCCGGCGGGCAGGTCCAGCGTCGCCTCGCGGGTGACGCCGGCACCCCAGGGATAGACGGTGACATCGGTGACGCGGGCCACGGTCTCGATCCGATCGGCCAGGGCGGGGCCGGCCAGCAGGATGGCGGTGGAAATCAGCAGATGGCGCATCGGGCCCCCCTTGTCATGACCCGGCCAAGGTCCGCGAGGGGGCCCCGAAATGCAAGAGGGCGCCCCCGCGAAACCCGCGGGGGCGCCCTCACATATCCGTATCGGATCAGCCTTTCTTCAGGCAGCGATTGCCCAGAAGCTCGGCGATCTGCACTGCGTTCAGCGCCGCGCCCTTGCGCAGGTTGTCGCTGACGATCCACATGTTCAGGCCGTTTTCCACCGTCACGTCCTGGCGGATGCGGCTGACGAAGGTGGCGAAATCGCCCACGCATTCCACCGGGGTCGAGTAGCCGCCCGGCTCGCGCTTGTCGATGACCAGGATGCCCGGCGCCTCGCGCAGGATGTCGCGGGCCTCGTCCTCGTCCAGGAAATCCTCGAATTCGATGTTCACCGATTCCGAATGGCCGACGAAGACCGGCACGCGCACGCAGGTCGCCGTGACCTTGATCGCCGGATCGACGATCTTCTTGGTCTCGACCACCATCTTCCATTCTTCCTTGGTGTCGCCGCTGTCCAGGAAGACGTCGATCTGCGGGATCACGTTGAAGGCGATCTGCTTTTGGAACTTCTTCGGCTCGACTTCCTGGCCCGGAACATAGACGCCCTTGGTCTGGTTCCACAGCTCGTCCATGCCCTCTTTGCCGGCGCCCGAGACCGATTGGTAGGTCGAGACGACCACGCGCTTGATGCGGGCACGGTCATGCAGCGGCTTCAGCGCCACCACCATCTGCGCGGTCGAGCAGTTGGGGTTCGCGATGATCATCTTGTTGCGGTAATCCTCGACCGCGTCCGGGTTCACCTCGGGCACGACCAGCGGGATCTCGGGGTCGTAGCGATAGAGCGACGAGTTGTCGATCACCACGCAGCCCTGCGAGGCGGCGATGGGCGCATAGGTCTTGGTCGCGTCCGAGCCGATGGCGAACAGCGCGATGTCGCAGCCGGTGAAGTCGAAACCCTCGATGTCCTTGCATTTCAAGGTCTTGTCGCCATAGCTGACCTCAGTGCCAATGCTCCGGCGCGAAGCCAGAGCGACAACCTCATCAGCAGGAAACTGGCGCTCGGCCAGGATGTTCAGCATTTCACGGCCCACGTTCCCCGTGGCGCCGGCGACAACGACCTTGTAGCCCATTGGGGTCTCCTTCAACAAAGGACGCCGCGATATAGGGGGTATTGCGGCAAAGGGAAAGCGAGATTTCGTTAAAACGCCCGCTGATCTGGCAGGATTTCGGCTTAATGCCGAAGAATCCGGCGATCTGCCAGGATGAGTTCCCGCACCCATTCGGATTCGCCTTTGAAATCATGGGGAACCTGCTCGGCGGTCCGCCGGCCGGAAAGCGAGAGCGAGGCGAAGAAATCGAAGCCGTAAAGCTCCAGCCGCGCCATTTGCGAGCGCGCGATCAGGTCGATCATCATCGCGCCGGTGGTGGGCGGGGCGCCCAGCCGCGCCATCAGCGCCCGGTAATCCGCCAGCGGGTGCAGGTAGAAACCGGGGCTGGAGGCGGTGCGCCAGTCCAGCCGCTTGCGCTTGGGCGACATCCACAAAAGGCGCGCGGGCGCGATGCGGGCGCGGTCGGCATCCGAAAGCCGCACCGCCAGCGCCAGCCAGTCGGTGCGGCTGCCGTGGCTTTCGGCCGAGGGCATCGGCGCGCGATTGATGCGGATCACCAGGTCGGCGGCGTCGATCTGCGCGCCGTGCCGGGCCTCGGCCAGCGCGCGGGCATTGCCGACCAGCGCGACACGCTTGCCCGCCAGATCGTCCAGAAGCGCGGATTGCGGCGCCGAGAGACGTTGCAGCGCGCCCTCATCCCGCAGGGTGCGGGCGACCAGGAAGCCGAGCCGGTTCACGACAGCAGCCCGCGATAGACCTCGACCAGGGCGCGGGCCTCGGTCTCGATGGCGTGGTTCGCCGCGACATGGGCGCGGGCCGCCTGCCCCGCCGCCTGCCGCGCGGCATCGTCGTCCAGCCAGCGCGCGACGGCGGCCTGCATGGCGGGCTGGTCCTCGGGCGGGACCAGGCTGCCGGTCACGCCGTCCCGGACCAGTTCCTCGAAGGCGCCGACGCGGGTCGCCACCACGGGAACGCCGCAGGACATGGCCTCCAGCGGGGTCAGGCCGAAGCCCTCCCAGCGTTGCGGCGCGACATACAGGTCCAGCGCGCCATACCATGCCGCCATCCGGTCCACCGGCACCTCGGGCGGGAACAGGATGCGCTGGGACAGGCCCGCCCCGGCCACCTGCGCCTTCAGGTCCGCCAGATAGGCGCGGTGCTTTTCCGTGGCCCGGCCCATGACCAGCGCGGTCACGCCGGGGCGCGAGGGCAGCAGGGCCAGCATCGCCTGCACGAAATCGCCGGTGCCCTTTTGCGCCCGGATGCGGCCGTAGCAGCCGACCAGCACCTGGTCCGGCGGCAGGCCCAGGCTTGCGCGCAGCGCGGCCCGGTCGGCGGGGGGCGCGAAGCCGTCGGTATCGATGCCGTGGTGGATCACGCGGGCCGGACGCTCCAGATAGGCCGCGCCCCTGGCCGAGGTCGCCACCAGTGCGTCCATCCGCGAGATCAGCCATTTCGTATAGCGGCTGTGCCGGCGCTGCGAGGCCGAGGTGAAGAGCAGCCGGTAGCGCCGCCGCAGCACATGCCGCAGCACCAGCCCCAGCGCCATCTCCGTGTTGCGCCGGGCGTGCCAGACCCGCCAGCGGTTGCGCGGCAGCAGCGCGGCGCGGGCCAGCGGGATATGCGGTAGGCCGGGCGGCAGGCCGGGGCCGGTGGCGACGATGCCGATCATCCCGGCCTGCACCGGGATCAGCCGCACCACGGTCGCCGTCACGCCCGACAGGCGGCGTTTCAGGTTCGGGGCGACCACGTCGATCCGGTCGGCGGGTATCTCAGGCATCGGGGGTCTCGGGCGTCAGGAAATACAGCAGGAACCCCACCGTAAGCGGAATCAGGAAGAACAGGAACAGGGTCGAGTAAGCCTCGGCCGGGGTGCCGTGGGCGCTGGCCCAGCGATAGACCGGGCGCGAGGTGAATTGCAGCACCCCGGCCCCGCCGATCGAGAACAGGTTGAGGAAGGTGACGCCCCGCCCCACCAGGTGCGGGGGCAGGAAGGCCCGGCCATGCGCCATCAGCACGGTATAGGTCGCGCCCGACAGCCCGACCAGCGCCAGCAGCGCCACCGACAGCGCCACGCCCTCGGCCGGAAACAGCCACAGCCCGGCCATGACCGCCACGCCCGCGGCATTGGCGATCAGCGCCAGCCGCCGGATCGAGCCGACCAGCCGCGTCGCCGGCCCGACCAGGAAACTGCCGACCACCATGGCCACGCCCATGGCCAGCGTCGCCCAGCCGATCAGCTGGTCCGAGGCGCCGTGGACCTCGGCCATGTAGGGCCCGGCCCAAAGGCCGCGGATCGCGGCCGAGGCGGCATAGTTCACGGAAAACAGCGGCAGGATGAACCATAGCGGCCGCAGCCGCAGGATCTCGGCCAGCGATCCGCGCGGCGCGGTGGCGGCCAGCCGTTCCGGGTCGCGGGTAAAGGCCAGGATCGCCAGTGCCACCGCCAGCGTGACCCCGGCCAGCGCCCACAGCGTCTCGCGCCAGCCGAAGGCCTCGGTCGCCCAGACCAAGGGCGCGGCGCCCAGGATGTTGCCCATCGAGCCAAAGCCGACCACCGCGCCCGCCAGGGTGCCGAACAGCGCCGCCGGATAGTTGCGGGCAAAGATGTAGTAGCTGCCCATCAGCGCCGGCGCGCAGCCGATCCCCATCAGCGCCAGCGCGACATGCAGGTGCCAGGGCGCCTGCGCCAGGGCAAAGACCGCCGCCCCGCCCGCGCCCCCCAGCGCCAGCAGCACGGCCACCGTGCGGCGCGGCCCGGCGCGGTCCAGCGCGCCGCCGATGGGGATCTGCATCAGCGCGAAGGTCAGGAACCACATCCCCGACGAGATCGCCAGATCCTCGGGCCCTGCCCCCAGCTCGGCCTGCAAGACCGGCGACAGCACGGCCAGGAAGGCGCGGTAGAACTGACTGAGCGTATAGGCCAGGATCAGGCTGATGATCCCCGCCGACAGCAATGCGCGCATGAACCGTCCCCCTCCGCTGCACCGGGCCGAGATTTGTCGATTGCCCGGCGGGACGCAATGGCCCCCGCGGGCCGGATCAGGCGGTTTTCGCGGCACCCTCCAGCCGGGCCGGCGCCTCGCGCACCGGCAGGTGGATCAGCGCGCTGAAGGCGCCGACGCCCACGCCGACCCACCAGACCATGGTGTAGTCGCCATAGATGTCATAGAGCTTGCCGCCCAGCCACACGCCCAGGAACGAGCCGATCTGGTGGCTCAGGAACACGAAGCCGTAAAGCGTGCCCATGTAGCGCAGCCCGTAGATATAGGCGACCAGCCCCGAGGTCAGCGGCACCGTGGCCAGCCACAGCCCGCCCATCACCAGCGAAAAGACGATGACGCTGGTGGGCGTGATCGGCATCAGGATGAAGGCGGCGGCGGCGATGGTGCGCAGGGTATAGATCCCGGCCAGCAGGTATTTCTTGGTATAGCGCTTGCCCAGCCAGCCGGCAAAGATCGAGCCGGCGATATTCGCCAGCCCGATCAGCGAGATCGCGGCCGCCCCCAGCGTCGAGGTGGTGGTGATGCCGATGCTGGCCAGCGTGCCCATGGGGCTGATCGGCCCGCACATCTCGGTCACCATGGCGGGGAAATGCGCGGTGATGAAGGCCAGCTGGTAGCCGCAGGAAAAGAAGCCGGCAAAGATCATCAGATAGGAGGGGTCGGTGAAGGCGCGCTTCAGCACCGAGCCCATGCTTTCTTCCAGCTCGCTGCGGCTGGCGGGCTTGCCGCTGCCCAGCATGGGCAGGAAGAACAGGCAGGCCAGCACGATCACGCCGAAGATGACGAAGACGCTCTGCCACGGGTAGTGCATCAGCAGCACCTCGGCCAGGGGCGCGCCGAAGACCTGCCCGGCCGAGCCGGCGGCGGTGCCGATCCCCAGCGCCAGGCTGCGGTTCTCGTCGCTGGCGGCCCGGCCGATCACCGCCAGGATGACGCCGAAGCCGGTGCCGGCGATGCCGAAGCCGACCATGACCTCCAGCAGCTGCATGGCCAGCGGGTCGGTCGCATAGGCCGTCAGGATCAGCCCGGCGGAGTAAAGGAAGGCGCCGATGATGACCGACCAGCGGTCGCCCCAGCGCTCGGCCAGGGCGCCGAAGATCGGCTGGCCGATGCCCCAGGCCAGGTTCTGGATGGCGATGGCCATGCTGAACTCGGCCCGCGGCCAGTCGAATTCCTGCGCGATCGGGATCTGGAAGACGCCGAAGCTGGCCCGCAGGGCAAAGTTGATCAGCAGGATGATCGAGCCGCCGATCAGCACCGGCGTGAACAGCGGCGCGCGCATTGCCTTGGTCATGTTGCCCTCCCTCTCGCAGCCTGCAATTCCTGCGCCCGGCCGGGGGCCGCGTCAATGGCGTCGATTGCCTGAATCGGGCGGCGGCGCTAGCCTTGGGTTTCAACGCCATGCGGGGAACTGGATGTATCAGGTGATCGGAACCGGCAAGAGCCGCGCCATGCGCGTGCTGTGGATGCTCGAGGAACTGGGCCAGCCCTATGAACATGTCGCCGTCAACCCGCATAGCGAGGGCGTCAGGCCCTTCAACCCCGCCGGCAAGGTGCCGGTCCTGGTGGTGGACGGCGTGCCCGTCACCGATTCCACCGCGATCCTGACCTATCTGGCCGACAAGCACGGCGCGCTGACCCATCCGGCGGGCACGCTGGACCGGGCGCGCCAGGACAGCCTGACGCAATTCGTGCTGGATGAATTCGACGCCGCGCTGTGGCTGGCGGCGCGCCACAGCTTCGTGCTGCCCGAAGAGATGCGGCTGGCGGCGATCAAGAACACGCTGCGCTGGGAATTCGAACGCAGCCAGCGCACGCTGGTGCATCGCATCGCCGAGGGGGGCTTCCTGATGGGCGACCGCATGACCGTGCCCGACATCATCCTGGCGCATTGCCTGACCTGGGCGCTGACCGCGCGCTTCCCGATCACCGAACACCGGCTGACCGACTACCTCGAGATGATGCGCGCCCGCCCGGCCTACCTGCGCGCCGCGGCCAGATAGGCGGCGGCGCCGCGCCCGGCCAGCCGCCCGGTGGCCAGGCAGCCGGTCAGCAGGTAGCCGCCGGTCGGCGCCTCCCAGTCCAGCATCTCGCCGGCGGCAAAGACGCCGGGCAGCGCCTTCAGCTCCAGCGCCGCGGTCAGGCTTTCGGCAGCGATCCCCCCGGCCGAGGAAATCGCCCGCTCGATGCCCATCGCGCCCTGGTGCCGCAGGTGCAGCGCCTTGGCGCGCATGGCCAGCCGCTCGGGCTCAAGGGGCAAGGGCCGGCCCCATTCCATCAGCAGCGCCGCGCGCAGCGGATCGCCCAGCACCCGCCGCAGCCGGTTGCCGACCGAGAGCTTCGAGGGCGCGCGCGCAAAGCGCCGCGCCAGTTCCTCGGGCGCGAGATCGGGGGCCAGGTCGACGAAAGCCTCGGCCCCGTCGCGCATCGCGGCCGCGACCTCGTAGATGCCGCCGCCCTCGATGCCTTCGGCCGTCACCACCCATTCGCCGCGGCCGACGCGATCGCCGACATGCAGCGCGACGCCCTTGGCCGCCTGGCCGAAATGCCGCGCCATCGGCGCCGACCAGGCGACGCGAAACCCCATGTTCGCCGGCCGGAACGGCGCCACCACCACGCCGCGCCCGGCAAGCCACGGCACCCAGGCCGCATCCGAGCCGAGCCGGGGCCAGCTCGCCCCACCCAGCGCCAGCACCACGACGCGGGGCCGCAGCAAGGCTACCCCGCCCGGAACCTCGAAGCACCAGTTCTGGCCCTGAAAGCCGGTCCAGCGCCAGCGCGTCCGCAAGGCGACGCCCTGCCCCGCCAGCCGCGCCAGCCAGGCCCGCAGCAATGGCGAGGCCTTCATGCCCACAGGGAACACCCGCCCGGTCGAGCCGGTGAACAGCTCCACCCCCAGCCCGCGTGCCCAGGCCATCACCGCTTCGGGCCCGATTTCTTCGTTCAACAAATACTCCGGGGGACGCGCGCCCGACCCCGTCGAGGGGTCGGGCGCGCGGGGGGCAGAGCCCCCGTATCGCGTCACGAACAGCGCCCAGGGCTCGTCCCTGGTCAGGTTCAGCCCGGATTTTCCCGCCATCAGGAACTTGCGCGCCGGGGTCGGCATGGCCTCGGCCACCATCACCCGCGCGCCCTGCCCGGCCAGCACCTCGGCCGCCATCAGCCCCGCCGGCCCGGCACCGATCACCAGCGCCTCGACCTCTGCCGCCTCGCTCACCGCCCGCCCCGCGGCATCATGCACAGCCGCAACAGCATCCGCTCCATCAGCGCCATGGCCGGCGCGCGCGAGGACGAGCGCAGCACCAGGTCGGTGTCGATCAGCTGGTGGATCGCATCCTCCAGCGCCCGCATGCCCCAGTCCTGCGCCTGGCGAATCATCCGGTCGCGGCGCGGGCCGAAGACCGGCGGCCGCAGCCGGGCCAGCCCCGCCCCCGGCCCGCCGGGGTCCGAGGCCGCCGCGTGCAGCGCCCGGAAATGCCGCAGCGCCGCGATGCACAGCGTCACCGGCAGGGTTCCCTGTCCCTCGATCCGCCGCATCAGCGCGCCGAATTCGCGCGCGCGGCCCTCGGCCACGCAGTCGATCAGCTCATCCACCTCGGCCTCGATGGTCGCGGGCGCCAGCGCGGCGATCTCGGCCGGCGTCAGCGGCTCGGCATCGCCATGCTTGTAGAGACCGATCTTTTCCACCGTCTGCCGGAAATCGCCGGGATCGAGCGCCCGCGACAGCGCCATCAGGTCGCGCATGGCGTCGCGCGGCACCTCGCGCAGGCCGGCATCCTTCAGCCAGCGCCCGACCTCGTCCTCGCCGGGCGGGTCGTCATAGATCGGCGCGGCCACGGCGGCGGGATGCGGCTCGAACAGCTTGCGCAGCGCCGAGGACTTGCTCAATCCGCCCGCCGCGACCACGATCACCGCGTCGCCCGGCTTCCATTCCGCGATGGCCGAGGCGATGGCCGGCGCCGCCGCATCCGGCGCGTCGTCGACCAGCACCACGCGCTGGCCGGGAAAGAACCCCACCGCCTTGACCGCGTCCAACAGCGCCGCCGGATCCTTGCGCAGGTCGGCGCCGGGAATGCGGGTCAGGCGCATCTCTTCCTCGGCCCCCGCCCCGACCAGGGCCTTGACCGCCTCGGCCCGCTTCAGCGCCACGCGCATCGCGTCCTGGCCATGGATCAACAGCGCCGGGCGCGTCGGATCGGGCCGCGCCAGGTAGCGTCCGATCTCGGCGCCCTTCAGGATCATGGCACGGCGTCGGGCTGGATGGCCAGCAGCCGCGTCACCACCTGGTCGGCCAGCATCCGCGCCAGCCGCTCATGCGCGTCCTGTTCGGCGGCCATGGTGGCGATGGTGGTGCCGGTGGTGGAATAGGAGGTAAAGCTGCTGACTTGCCCGCGCGTCACCTCGCGGCCGGTGCCGGCCTCGGTCAGGGTGAAATCGGCGGTGCCGTTCAGCGCATAGCGCGTCGTCACCTCGTCGGGGGTGATCGCCTGCGGCACCACGGCGATGCGCAGCCGGTAGTCGAGCAGGAAGCGCGCCTGCGCATCGGGCCCCAGCCGCTCGGCGATGCGGCCGGCAAAGGCGAAGTCGTCGGGCGTGCGCGGATCGGCGGTGCGGACCTGGCCGAACAGCTTGCCCCCCGTCCCCCCCGGCCCGTAGACCGGGGAAAAGCCGCAGCCGGCCAGGGCCAGCGCGCCCAGGATCACCGCCCGCCTAGACCACGACATTGACGATCCGCCCCGGCACCACGATCAGCTTCTTCGGCGCCTGACCCTCCATGAAGCGCTGCACGGTCTCGTCGGCCAGCACGATGGCCTCGATCTGGTCCTTGGGCATGTCCTTGGGCACCTCGATCTCGGCCCGGCGCTTGCCGTTGATCTGGATCGGCAGCACCACGCTGTCGGAAACCAGCATCGCCGGGTCCGCCTTGGGCCAGGCGGCATCGACCACCATGCCCTGCCCGCCGGCCTTGGCCCAGACCTCCTCGGCCAGGTGCGGCACCATCGGCGCCATCAGCTGCGCCAGGATGCGCAGCGCCTCGCGCCGACTTTCGCCGCCCGCGGCCGACTTGGCCGTCGCATTCGCCAGCTCATAGATCTTGGCCACGGCCTTGTTGAAGGCAAAGCCCTCGATGGCGCGCGTCACCTCGTCGATGGCGCGATGCGCGGCGCGGGTCAGCTCGGGATCGGCCCCGCCCTCGGGGATCTCGTCGGCCAGCCGCCAGACGCGGGCGAGGAAGCGGTTCGCGGCCTCGGCCCCGGCGGCGGTCCATTCCACGTCGCGCTCGGGCGGGCTGTCGGACAGCATGAACCAGCGCGCGGTATCGGCGCCGAAGCTTTCGACGATGTTCACCGGATCGACGACGTTCTTCTTGGACTTCGACATCTTGGCCGAGGGAATCACCTCGACCGGCGTGCCGTCGGCCAGCTTGCCGTCCACCACGTCCTCGGGCAGGTGATAGATCGGGCGCCCGCGCTCGTCGCGGGTCATGTAGATCTCATGCGTGACCATGCCCTGGGTGAACAGCGCGTCGAAGGGCTCCTTTGCGCCTTCCGGCAGGTGGCCGGTCCTGACCATGGCGCGGGCGAAGAAGCGGGAATAGAGCAGGTGCAGGATCGCGTGTTCGATGCCGCCGATATACTGGTCCACGTTCATCCAGTAGTCGGTCTCGGCCCGGTCGGTCGGCGTCGCCGCGTGCGGCGCGGTGAAGCGGGCGTAATACCAGGACGAATCGACGAAGGTGTCCATGGTATCCGTCTCGCGCCGGGCCGGGCCGCCGCATTTCGGGCAGGTGGTCGCGGCCCAGGTCGGGTGCCGGTTCAGCGGGTTTCCGGGCACGTCGAAGCTGACGTCCTGCGGCAGCAGCACCGGCAGGTTCGCCTTGGCCTCGGGCACGGTGCCGCAGGCGTCGCAATGCACCACCGGGATCGGGCAGCCCCAATAGCGCTGGCGCGAGATGCCCCAGTCGCGCAGGCGGAACTTGGTCACGCCCTCGCCATAGCCGGCGGCCTCGGCGTGCAGGATGGCGGCATCGACCGCGGCCTCGCCGGTCTGGTCGGCCTCGCCGGCGAAGCCGCGCACATAGGTCACGGTCTCGGATTTCAGCGGCACATAGGGCGCCTTGGCCACCAGCGCGTCGGCGGCGGCCAGGTCCATGCCGCGCTCGCCGAAGGTGGCGCGGATCGGCAGGCCGTATTTGGTGGCGAATTCATGGTCGCGCTCGTCATGCGCGGGGCTGCCGAAGATGGCGCCGGTGCCGTAGTCCATCAGCACGAAATTGGCGATCCAGATCGGCAGTTGCCAATCCGGGTCCAGCGGGTGGCGCACGGTCAGCCCGGTGTCGAAGCCCATCTTGGGCGCGGTCTCGATGGCTTCCTCGGTGGTGCCGATGCGGCGGCATTCCTCGACGAAAGCCGCGACCTTCGGGTCGGATGCGGCCAGCGACTTGACCAGCGGATGATCCGGCGACAGCGCCACGAAGCTGGCGCCCATCAGCGTGTCGGGCCGGGTGGTGTAGACCTCGATTTGCGGGAAATCCGGCAGATCGACGGTATCAAAGCGGAATTGCAGCCCGCGCGACTTGCCGATCCAGTTGGCCTGCATCAGCCGCACCTTTTCCGGCCAGCCCTCCAGCCCGTCCAGCGCCGACAAGAGCTCGTCCGAGTAATCCGAGATCTTGAAGAACCACTGAGTCAGCTCCTTGCGCTCGACCGTGGCGCCGGATCGCCAGCCCTTGCCGTCGATCACCTGCTCGTTGGCCAGCACCGTCATGTCGACCGGGTCCCAGTTCACCTGCGCCGACTTGCGGGTGATGAGCCCGGCCTCCAGCATGTCCAGGAACAGCGCCTGCTGCTGGGCGACATAGGCGTCGTCGCAGGTGGCGAATTCGCGGCTCCAGTCGATGGACAGGCCCAGCGGCTTCAGCTGGCCGCGCATGGTGGCGATATTGCCATAGGTCCAGTCGCGCGGATGGCCGCCCTGCTCCATCGCCGCGTTCTCGGCCGGCATGCCGAAGGCGTCCCAGCCCATCGGGTGCAGCACGGAAAAGCCCTGCGCGCGCTTGAAGCGGGCCACCACGTCGCCCATCGTGTAGTTGCGCACATGGCCCATGTGGATGCGCCCCGAGGGATAGGGGAACATCTCCAGCACGTAATACTTGGGCCGCTCGTCCCGCACGGCGCGGAACGTATCGGCCTGCTCCCACGCCTCTTGCCAGCGCGGTTCGCTGATTGCGGGATCATAGGGCATGGAAACCTCCGGGCGACAGATTGCCCGCAGGGTATTAGCCGCTTGCCCGATGCAGGTCCAGCGGGCTCGGCGGGATCAGAGGTTGCGGTCCTGCACCCGCAGCTGCCGGGCCCGCGTCAGGATCGCATCCTCGACCGCGCGCACGGTATCGGGCGCCACGGCAGCCCCGCCCGCCCCCTGCAACGAGACCTTGAGCGCGCGCGCATCCAGCGCCGGGTCGCTGACCTTGATCGTGGCGCGATAGGACCGCCCGCCGCCCGGCGGGGTGCCGTAGCCGGTGACGATGACGCCGGTGAAGGGGTCGATCGACTGGATCGGCAGGAAGTTCAGCACGTCCAGGCTGGCGTTCCACAGGTATTTGTTGACCGCCACCGTGTCGTTGGGGTTGCGCCGGTCCGAGAACACGTCCCAGATCGTCTCGCGCCGCTCGACGGCCTGCGGCTGGGCCTGGCGATTCCCGCCGCCCGGCATCGAGGTCGCCGATCCGGCCGAGCCTGCCGAACCCAAGCCCGAGCCGCCCCCCGAACAGGCGGCAAGCCCCGCCAGGATCAGCAGGGCGGCGGTCAGCCGTGCGGCGCGTCTGGTCATCTGATGTCCCCCGGATCGTCCTTGCCGCGAGCCATAGCGCAATTCCGCCCCTTGCGACAAGAGAGGCTGCGCCCCTGGCCCGCGATCCCCCGTCCCGGAGGGGATATGGCTCGCGCGCGTAAGGGCGTCCGCGGCGGGGCGGGGGGCGTTGCAACGGGGTGTGGCCCATGTGCATCACAGCAGGTCGGAATCGGGCTAAGCCGATGCGATTCCGTTGCAATGCAGGGGGGAAAGCGCGACACAACTGGCATACCCCAAACCGGCATACCGGGTGGGGCATACGAGAGAGACAAGAGGGAAACATCATGAAAAAGGCTCTTATCGCCTCCACCGCGCTGGTCCTGACCGCGGGCGTTGCCGCCGCCGACGTGACCATCTCCGGCTATGGCCGGACCGGTGTGATCTATTACGAAAACACCGCTGCTCAGGACGCCGCTGGCCAGAACGAGTCGCGCGTCGTCAGCCGTCTGCGGATGAACATCGACGCTTCGCAGTCGACCGATTCGGGCGTCGACTTCGGTGCGCGCTTCCGTCTTCAGTGGGATCAGGGCAACGGTGTCGGCGCTCTTGGTTCTATCGCAGGTGGCGGCGATGCGAGCTTCGACGACGTGAACGATCTTCTCAGCGGCCGTGGGTGGAGCGCTGCTACCAACGCGGGGAAACTTTGGGTCAGCGCCCAAGGCTTCACCGTCGAAGTCGGTAACGTCGACACCGCTTTTGACTCGAACGGTCTGCTTTACGCGACCGAACTCGGAGCCTTCGACCGCTCCGTCGGTTTCAGCGATGTAGCAGGTACTTTCTTTGCTTATGCAGCTGGTCCTTATGCCCTTCAGGAAATCGATCGTGTGGGCATCCGGGCTCTTTACACCCTGGGTGATCTGACCCTGCAAGCGTCGTATGTCGATCCCGATCAGTCGGGCCTGACCGACGCGCTCTCGGAGGAGCTGGGCCTCGACGGCCTGATGGAAGAGGAGATCTCCCTTTCGGTCGACTATACTTGGGATGACCGTCTGGAACTGTCCGCCGCTGCTGCGTTCAATGGTGGTGGCATCGACGGCAACGATATCTTCTTCCTCGGCGCCCGTTATGCCGTCATGGAAAATGCCCGCGTCGGTCTGAACTACGTGGACGGTGGCGATGAAGAGGATGGCTTTGACGGCCAGACCATCGCGCTCTATGGCGACTACACCCTGGCCGATGGCCGCACCAACATCGAAGCCTATGTCGCCAACAATGATCGCGACAGCAACGAAACCGACAACGCGTTCGGTATCGGCGTGAACTACGACCTGGGCGGTGCCCGTCTGGGTGCGTCGCTTCAGCGCGACTACGACGAGCGCGTGACCGCCGACATGGGCGTGCGCTTCGAGTTCTGATCCTTCGGGATACGGAAAACAGGAAGAGCGGGCCTTGCGCCCGCTCTTTTCTTTTGGAAATCATGCCGCCATGGAACTGGATGACATCAGGCGCCGCATTGCCGCGGCCGAGAAAGCCGCCGAACGCGCGCCTGGCGCCGTCACGCTGATCGCCGTCAGCAAGGTGCAGCCCCCCGACCGGGTCGAGGCGGTGCTGGCGGCCGGCCATCGCGTCTTCGGCGAAAACTACGTGCAGGAGGCGGCGGGGAAATGGCCCCGCTGGCGCGAGCGTTTCCCCGGCATCGAGCTGCACATGATCGGCCCCCTGCAGACCAACAAGCTGAAACCCGCGCTGGAGCTTTTCGACGCCATCCACACGCTCGACCGCCCCTCGCTGGCCGAAAAACTGGCGCGGCAGGTGCAGGCGCGCGGGGCCTGCCCGCAGCTTTTCGTGCAGGTGAACACCGGCGCCGAGCCGCAAAAGGCCGGCGTCCTGCCGGACGAGGCCGACGCCTTCATCGCCCGATGCCGCGCGCTGGACCTGGCGATCACCGGGCTGATGTGCATCCCGCCCGAGGATCTGGACCCGGTGCCGCATTTCCGCGCCCTGCGTGATATTGCCGCACGCAACGGGTTGGCCGGCCTGTCGATGGGCATGAGCGCCGATTTCGAAACCGCCATCGCCGAGGGCGCGACCTATGTCCGCATCGGCAGCGCCATCTTTGGTGCGCGCGACTACGGCTGACCGCGGGGGCGCCCCGGTCCGTTAAGCCTTTATTAGCAATAAGGATGCGGGGCGGGCGGCGACGGGATAAGGTGCCAATGTGGGTCGCGTGATTCGCTTGGGTTCCCGTCATGTTGTTGATCAGTAGTCTGCTCAGTTTGGTATTCGCCGGCCTTGCCGTGGATGTGACCGGGACCGCCCGCACTCCCGGCGGCGAGCATGACCCCGACGACCCGCCTTTTCCTGAATCATCCGATCGCGACGCGCCCAAGGGGCTGACGACCGAGGGCAGCGAGGGCTCGGACTGGCTGGCCGGCGGCGATGGCGACGACCTGCTGACCGGCCTTGGCGGCAACGACGACCTGCATGGCGGGCTGGGCAGCGACACGCTGCTGGGCGGCGACGGCACCGACTGGATCTATGGCGACGGCGACTATGGACCGGGCGGCGACGATTCCATCGACGGCGGCGCGGGCGACGACTATCTGGCCGGGCAGGGCGGCAACGACACCGTGCATGGCGGCCCCGGCAACGACACGATCTTCGGTGGCGAGGGGGACGACCTGCTGACCGGGGGCGACGGCGACGACTGGATCTCGGGCAATGCCGGCAACGACACGCTGATCGCCGGCGGCGGCGAGGATGACCTGGACGGCGGCGAGGGCGACGATTTGCTGATCGGCTCGGCCGAGCCCGAGCGGGCCTGGCTGCATGGCGGGGCCGGCCGCGACACGCTGCAGCCCGGCCTGGGCGATTTCGCCGAGGGCGGCGAGGGCGAGGATCTGTTCCTGCTGGACGTGCCGGGCGAGGATCTGGACGATCCGGGCGAGACGCTGCCGGTCATCGCCGATTTCGACCGGGATCTGGACCGAATCGAGTTGCGCTATCACGGCGACGGCGCTGATCCCGTGGTCGCGCTGGAGCACGAGACCGACGGATCGGCGGTGATCCGCGTGGACGGGGTGGCGGTGGGCCGGGTGTTGCAGGCCGAAGGGCTGCGGGTTGCCGACATCGCCCTGACGCGGATCGCACCGGGCGGCTGAGCCGCAGAAAACCCTTTCCTTTTCGGCCGATTTTGCCTATACGCCCGCATCCGACCGGGCGATTCCGGCGGATCTCTCCACGGGCCTGTGCTGGACGACATCCCGGCCTGTGCCATAACCCTTTGATCCTGAAAGGAGACCCCGATGTCGATCACCGTCGAGGAAAAGAACCGCGTGATGACCGAATTCGCGACCAAGAAAGGCGACACCGGCTCGCCCGAGGTGCAGGTCGCCATCCTGTCGTCGCGCATCGCCACGCTGACCGAGCATTTCAAGACCCACAAGAAGGACAACCATTCGCGTCGTGGTCTGCTGAAGCTGGTCGCGCAGCGCCGCAAGCTGCTGGACTACCTGAAGCGCAAGGACGAAGCCCGCTATACCGACCTGATCGGCAAGCTGGGCCTGCGCCGCTGACCGGCCGGCCGCGATCCCGCGGCCCTTGGATTGCAGGAAACGCCCGCGGCAAAGGCTGCGGGCGTTTTTCGTTGCGGTGCGGCCGGTCAATTAAAATCCAACGGATTGCTTTCTGGATTCCTAACGGGCGACCTTTATCCTGTGGCTGTCTTCAAGATGGAGATCGTAAGATGGTAATCAGTTCACTTTTCAAGCCTATTTCCTCTTCTGCCCCAGCCGCCGCCTCGGGGGCCGGTTCGACGCCCTTGCAGGCTGTCTCGAACGCCTTGGGTGCGCTGGCCGGATCGCTGCTGGGCGTGAGGCCCGCGGATGGCGACGGGGTCCGGTTCGACTTCTCGTCCCAGGCGATGCAGGCTTCTGCCGATGGCGCGGCCCCGGCCGATGAACCACCGGCCCCTGTCGCCGCCGCGGCCGCGAAGCACCCGGTGCCCGAGGCTGCAGCCCCTGCCGCGGCCCAGGCCCCGGCCGGGGGCGCCGATCCGGCGGAGGCGGCAGCGGG
>NZ_VCBQ01000064.1:0-28054 GCF_006386455.1 Paracoccus sp. FO-3
CTGCCCGACCCGGCCCCCGAGGCGGGGGAAGCGCCCCCGGCCATCGCGCCGCTGATCCGTCCCGCCCTGCCGGAAACCCCGGCCGCGGCCAACCCGGCCGAGCCCGCCGCAACCCCCGCCCCGCGCGAGGCGCCGGTTCCCGCCCTGGTGCCGGTGCGCCGACAGCGTAGCGGCGGCTACGGCATGGGCTTCGGCCTTGCCGCGATGCTGGCGCTGGGGGCGGTGATCCTCTATGCGCTGGCGCCGCAGATCCCAGCCGAGGAAGGCGGCGGCTGGCTCGCCGACTGGCGCCAGCAGGTCGACCAGGGCCGGCTCTGGCTCCACGACCGCATCCTGGGCCGATAGGGGGCCTCGCCGCGCAATCCGAACGGCGCGCCGCCAGGGCCGGCGGCCCCCCTTTTTCAGA
The DNA here is from genome assembly GCF_006386455.1 of Paracoccus sp. FO-3. Taxonomy (NCBI): domain Bacteria; kingdom Pseudomonadati; phylum Pseudomonadota; class Alphaproteobacteria; order Rhodobacterales; family Paracoccaceae; genus Paracoccus; species Paracoccus sp. FO-3. Next base: position 407 of record NZ_VCBQ01000064.1, read on the forward strand.
AATTCTCCAGCAGCCGCCCCAGATAGTCGCGCTCGTCGCGCGGCCGCTCGCGCTCGCCGCTGCGCCGGCGGATCTCGTCCTGCAATTCGCGGGCCTTGCGCGAGGGATCGCCGCCCTCGGCCAGGGGATCGCCCGAGGTGATCGAACCGCCGTCGCCCGACAGCGCCCGGCCCAAGGGATCGGTCTGCGGCTGGCGATCATAGGGCTGCGCCAGCCCGCGCTGCCCGCGCGGATCGCCCGAGGGGCCCTCGGGGCCGTCCTGCTGCCCGCCCTGCTGCGGCTGGCCGTCCTGGCCCTGCTGCTGGTCCTGCGCCATCATGTCGCCCAGCGCCCGCATCCCCTCGCGCATGGACTGGATCGCCTGGGCCTGGCGCTCCATCGCGCCGGCGGCATCGCCCTCGCGCAGCGCCTGCTCGGCATCCTCCATGGCGCGGCCGGCCTCGTCCAGCTGGCGCCGCGCCTCCTCGCCCTGCGGGGTGCCGCGGCCGGGCAGCAAGCCGCGCTGCCGGCCCAGATCCTCGCGCAACTCGCGCTGGCGGTCGGCAAGCTGCTGGCCCTGCTGGTCGCCCTGGCCCTCCTGCCCCTCCTCGCCCGGCTGCCATTGGCCGAACCGGTCCTGCATCTGGCGCATGGCCTCGTCGGCCAGCTTCTGCTGGTCGCGCAGGGTCTCGGCCAGCCGGTTCATCGGCCGCTGGCGGCCGCCCTCGCCGCCCTCGGATTGCGTCACCCGCATGTTCTGCATCATGCGGTTGAACTGCTCCAGCAATTCCTGTGCCTCGGCCATGCGGCCCTCGTTCATCAGGCGCTGGATCTCGTCCATCATCTGCTGGATCTGGTCGCCGGTGATCTGCTGGCGGTTCTGGGGCGAGCGGTCGAAACGCTCGGCCGGATCCTGCCCCTGCTGCTGGGCCAGCATGTCGAGGTAATCGTCGGTGGCCTGCTTCAGCTCGTCCATCAGGCGCTGGATCTCGTCGGGGCTGGCGCCGTTGCGGATCGCCTCGGACAGCCGTTCCTGCGCCTGCTGCATGCGCTCCAGCGCATCGGCCAGCCCGCCATCCTCCAGCGCGACGGCCGCATCCCACAGCAGCTGCGCCAGCTTGTTGCGCGCCACCTCGCCCAGGTTGCCGGATTCCAGCGTGCCGACGGCACCGCGCAGGCCGTGATACAGCTCCTCCTCCATGAAGCCCTCGGGCTGCCAGCTCGCCGCACGCAGGATCTGGGCGCTGCGGGCGGCATTGTCGCGCGACCACAGCAGGTCGCGCCGCACCTCGATCAGCGCCGCCGCCAGCGGGTCGAAGAAGCGCCGCCCCGGCAGCACCATGCGCATCGGGGCCGAGACGCCCTGCTGCTCGATCCCGTCCTCGACCTTCAGCGAAACCGTCACCGGCAGGTTGGCCCAGGGATGGCGCGCCAGATCGCCCACCAGCCGGCCGCGGATCTGCTTGCGGCTGCCGGTCGCGGGCAGGGGCAGTTCCAGCTCCACCGCCTCGCGCGGTTCGGGATCGAGGGCCAGGCCAAAGCGGCGGTCCACCGCATCCAGGTCCAGCGCGATGACCGCATGGCCCGCCGCGATGCCATTGTCGTCGCTGGCGGTGAATTCCTGCATCAGCCTTCCGTCGGCGCGCCGCTCGGGCGCCTTGCCGGGCGCCACCACCGGCACCGCATCCGGCAGCACGGTCACGTCGAAGCGCCGCCCGGCGACCTCGATCGCCCCGTCGCGCTCGGCCATGAACTCGGGCGCCGCGGGATCGCCGCCCGGAACCGCCGCGCCGATGTCCTGCGCTATTTCGGCGCCTTCGCCGTAAAGCCGGAAGCTCAGCTTCGAACCCTTGGGCAACTCCAACCCCTGCCCCTCGGGCAGGGCGTTCAGGTAAAGCGTCGGGCGCCGGGTATAGGCGGGGGGCGCGGCCCAGCCCTCCCATGACGGCCCGGCCTCGGCGCCGGGACGCGCCTCGGGCAGGGGCCGGAAGGTCGCGCCCAGGGTGGCAAGGCCCTGCCCCAGCTGCCCCGCCGGCGCAAAGACCAGCGCCATGACCAGCGCCACCATGCCGGCCAGCCGCAAGGCGACCGGATCGCGCCAGCGCAGCCGCGCATCGGGCGCAACCGGACGCGCGGCAGAGGCCACCTGCTCCATCCGCGCCAGATGCGCGCGCCACAGCGCATCCGCGCCGCCGTCCCCGGCTCCCAGGACCAGACGGTCGCGCAGCGCCGAAAGGGGCCGCCCCGGCAGGGTCAGGTCGACCCGCAGCCGCGCCGCCGCGGCCGAGGGCCGCCGGAACCGCCGCACCCCCCAGCCGAAGGCCAGCACCGCGACCAGGGCCACCAGGCCCATCAGCCAGATCAGCGCCCGCGAGGAAAAAAGATCGGTCGCGCCAAAGGCCAGCGCCGCCAGCACCAGCGCCAGAACCACGCCCAGAGGCCAGAAGGCGGCGGCCAGCGCCTCCCACCACATGCCGGCGCGGGTCAGCCCGACCGCCCAGCGGATCCGGCGCGGCTCAGCGGGATCCATGGCCCCGCCCCCTCGTTCTTCCGTGGACAAATATCCCACGGGGGTCCGGGGGTGTGAAACCCCCGGCGACCACGCAGCAGGAAGCGATACCTAAAGCCATTCCGGGATGGTATCGCGTCCCAGCATTTCCTCAAGCGTCGGTCGCGCCCGAATGACGGCGAATTGATCGCCGCTGACCAGAACCTCGGGCACCAGCGGCCGGGAATTGTATTCCGAGGCCATCACCGCGCCATAGGCCCCGGCCGAGCGCAGCGCCACCAGGTCGCCCGGACCCAGCACCGGCAGATCGACCGCCTTCTGGAAGGTGTCGCCGGTCTCGCAGACCGGGCCGACCACGTCATGGGGCGCGACCTCGGCCCCCGGCGCGGGTTCGCGCACCGGCACGATGTCGTGATGCGCCGAGTACATCGCCGGCCGGATCAGGTCGTTCATCGCCGCATCGAGGATCAGGAAATCCCGCCCCTCGCCCTGTTTCAGATAGATCACCGAGGACAGCAGGATGCCGGCATTGCCGGCAATGTTGCGTCCCGGCTCGATCTCGATCTCGCAGCCCAGGTCGCCCACGGCATCGCGGATCACCTGGCCGTATTCGATCGGCAAGGGCGGCGCATTGTTGTCGCGCCGGTAGGGAATGCCCAGGCCGCCGCCCATGTCGAGCCGGGTGATCGCATGCCCGTCGGCGCGCAGGGCGCGGGTCAGCTCGGCCATCTTGGCATAGGCCAGCCGATAGGGCTCCAGGTCGGTCAGCTGGCTGCCGATATGCATGTCGATGCCGACCACCTTGATGCCGGGCAGCCGCGCGGCATGGGCATAGACCCCGCGCGCGCGCGCGATGGGGATGCCGAACTTGTTCTCGGACTTGCCGGTGGCGATCTTCTCATGCGTCCTTGCATCGACGTCGGGGTTCACCCGCACGGCGACCGGCGCCTCGACCCCCATCGCGGCGGCCACGCGCGACAGCAGTTCCAGTTCCGGCTCGGATTCGACGTTGAACTGGCGGATGCCGCCTTCCAGCGCCATGCGCATCTCGGGCTCGGTCTTGCCGACGCCGGAGAACACGATCCGCTCGCCCGGCACGCCCGCCGCCTTCGCCCGCGCGTATTCGCCACCCGAGACGATGTCCATGCCCGCGCCCAGGTCGCCCAGAAGCTTCAGCACGGCGATGTTCGAATTGGCCTTGACCGCAAAGCAGACCAGGTGATCGGTCCAATCCAGCGCCTGCTGAAACAGCCTGAAATGCCGGGTCAGCGTGGCGGTGGAATAGACATAGACCGGGGTGCCGACCTCGGCCGCGATGCGGGCCAGCGGCACCTCCTCGGCATGAAGCCAGCCGTCGACATAGTTGAAGTGATCCATCAGGTGATCCTGCGAGAGCGGATGAACAGATAAAGCGGCAGCGCAAAGCCGATCCCCAGCGCCAGCGCCGGCAGCGTCAGCAGCGCCGCCCAGTTGCGGCGCAGCATGGTCTCGACCAGGCACCATAGCGCCAGCGTGGCCTGCGCCAGCAGCTCGGACCCGCCGGCGCCCTGCCACAGCGCCTCGCCCCGCCACAGCGCCACGGCCAGGCCGGCCAGCGCAAGCGCCGCCCAGGCCAGCCGCAGGGGCGTCAGCTCAGAGCTGCTTGATGACACCGAAACGCGCCTCGCCGCTGATATGCACGCCGGGTTCGCGGATGGCTTCACGGGCAGGCTCGGGGCGGGTCGGCGCACCATCGACCCCACAGGCGGCCAGGGTGGCCAGGATCAGCGCGAAGGCGGCCAAAAGCAGGTGCTGCGTCATGCGGATTTCTCCTCCAGTTTCTGTTTCCAACGGGCGATCTGGGCGCGGACCTGCTGGGGCGCGGTGCCGCCATAGGACATGCGCGAGGCGACCGAGTTATGCACGCCCAGCACGTTATAGACATCCGCGGTGATCGCCGGATGGACCGATTGCATCTGCGCCAGAGTCAACTCCGGCAGGTCGATCCCGGCCTTCTCGGCCAGGGCGACCAGCGCGCCGGTGACGTGATGGGCGTCGCGGAAGGGCAGCCCGGCCTCGCGCACCAGCCAGTCGGCCAGGTCGGTCGCGGTCGAAAACCCCGAGCCCGCCGCCGCCTCCAGCCGCTCGCGGTTGGCCGTCAGGTCCGACAGCATGCCCGCCATCGCGGCCAGCGCCAGCATGAGGTTGTCGGCGGCGTCGAAGACCTGCTCCTTGTCCTCCTGCATGTCCTTGGAATAGGCGAGCGGCAGGCCCTTCATCACCACGAACAGCGCCACCGCCGCACCCAGGATGCGGCCGATCTTGGCCCGGATCAGCTCGGCCGCGTCGGGGTTCTTCTTCTGTGGCATGATCGACGAGCCGGTCGAGAAGCGGTCCGACATGGTGACGAAGCGGAACTGGGCCGAGGACCAGATCACCAGCTCCTCGGCCAGCCGCGACAGGTGGACGGCGCAGATCGCGGCCGAGGACAGGAACTCCAGCGCGAAATCGCGGTCGCTGACCGCATCGAGGCTGTTGGCCATCGGCCGGTCGAAGCCCAGCGCGCGCGCCGTCGCCTCGCGGTCGATGGGAAAGCCGGTGCCGGCCAGGGCGGCGGCGCCCAGGGGCGATTCGTTCATGCGCTTGCGCGCGTCCCGGAAACGCGACAGGTCGCGGCCGAACATCTCGACATAGGCCATCATGTGATGGCCCCAGGTCACCGGCTGCGCGGTCTGCAGATGGGTAAAGCCCGGCATGACCCAATCCGCGCCGCGCTCGGCCTGCGACAGGGCGACGCGGATCAGCGCGTCGAGGCCGGCGATGGCCGCGTCGCATTGGTCGCGCACCCACAGCCGGAAGTCGGTCGCCACCTGGTCGTTGCGGCTTCGCGCCGTGTGCAGCCGCCCCGCCGGCTCGCCGACGATCTCCTTGAGCCGCGATTCCACGTTCATGTGGATGTCTTCCAGCGCGGTGGAAAAGGGAAACTCGCCCGCCTCGATCTCTGACAAGACCGTGAGCAGCCCTTCCCCGATCGCCTCGGCATCGCTAGTGCTGATGATGCCTTGTGCCGCAAGCATCGCGGCATGGGCGCGGCTGCCCCGGATGTCCTGGGCATAAAGCCGCCGGTCGAAGCCGATCGAGGCGTTGATCGCCTCCATGATCGCGTCCGGGCCTGCGGCGAAACGTCCGCCCCACATCTGGTTGGCGGTGGTGGGCTGCTCGGTCATGACTTGTCCTTCGGGGGGTGGAATGCGTTGGCTGGTTCTTTATACGGCGCTGCTGATCGGTGCAAATGCGGGTTTCGGCCCGGCATTTTCCGGCGAAATCGACTGGCAGGCCGCGCATGACGGCGGGCTGGCCAAGCTGGCGCCGACCGATCCGACCCCGGTGCCCGCCACGACCTTCACCGACCCCGAGGGCGGCACCCACAGCCTGGCCGACTGGCGGGGCAAGGTGGTGCTGCTGAATTTCTGGGCGACCTGGTGCGCCCCCTGCCGCGAGGAAATGCCCTCGCTCGACGCCCTGCAGGCCGAGATGGGCGGCGCGGATTTCGAGGTGCTGGCCATCGCCGCCGGCCACAACCCGCCACCCGCGGTCAGGAAATTCCTGGACGAGGAAGGCATCGCCCATCTGCCGGTGCATCTGGACCCGCGCCAGCAGCTGGCGCGCGAGATGGGGGTGATGGGCATGCCGGTGACGGTGCTGATCGACCGCGACGGCAACGAGATCGCGCGGCTGATCGGCGGCGCCGACTGGTCCTCGGAGGCGGCGAAGGAACTGGTCAGGCAGGCGACAGCGCCCTGACGCGGGCATGGGCCGGGCAATGGGTCACGTGGTCGTTGACCAGCCCGCAGGCCTGCATGAAGGCATAGGTGATCACCGGTCCGCAAAAGTTGAAGCCGCGCTTTTTCAACGCCTTGGCCATGGCTTCGGATTGCGGCGTCCTGGCGGGAACCTGGCTCAGGGCAGTGAAGCGGTTCTGGATCGGCCGGCCGCCGACGAAGGACCAGATGAAGGGCGAAAACCCCTGCGATCCCTCGATCTCCAGAAACAGCCGCGCGCCCTTGACGGCCGCCTCGATCTTGCCGCGATGGCGGATGATGCCGGGGTTTTGCAGGGCCTGCCCCACCTCGGCCTCGCCCCAGGCGGCGACGCGCTCGGGGTCGAAGCCCTCGAAGGTCTCGCGAAAGGCCTCGCGCTTGCGCAGGATGGTGATCCAGCTCAGCCCGGCCTGGAAACCGTCCAGCACCAGCTTTTCCCAAAGCGCGCGCGAATCATATTCCGGCACGCCCCATTCATGGTCGTGATAGGCGACGTAAAGCGGGTCGGAGCCGCACCAGGCGCAGCGTTCGGTCAGGTCGGGCAAGGATCCGTTAACCTCGAGTCGAGAATGCGGCTCCAGTTTACGCGATCTTAGGACATGATCGCCAGAGTGCCGTCGATGACAGGAGTCTTGGCATGACCGACAATATCGATTCGCGACTGGAAATGGGCTCTCCGCTGGATTTCGCCGTGGACCGGCAGTCGCGGGTGACAATGGCGACGGTGCGGCGCGCAGTATCGCGCGGCGACGCCGTCCTGGCCTATCAGCCGGTGGTGCAGGCGGATCGCACCGACCACGCGGCCTTCCACGAAGGGCTGATCCGAATCATCGACGAAACCGGGCGCATCGTGCCGCTGCGCGACTTCCTGCCGCTGGCCGAGACGACGGAACTGGGGCGGCAGATCGACTGCCTGGCGCTGTCGCTGGGGCTGAAATCCCTGGCCGAGGAGCCCTCGCTGAGACTTTCGATCAACATGTCGGCGCGTTCCATCGGCTATCCGGCCTGGCTGCGCACGCTGCACGAAGGCATCGCCGGGGATGTCAGCATCGCCGAGCGGCTGATCCTGGAAATCACCGAAAGCTCGGCCATGGGCATGCCCGAACTGGTCGAGCAATTCATGCAGGAGTTGCAGGCCCAGGGCGTCAGCTTCGCGCTGGACGATTTCGGCGCCGGCTATACCTCGTTCCGCTACCTGCGCGATTTCTGCTTCGACATGGTCAAGATCGACGGGCAGTTCGTCCGCGACATCGCCATGCAGCGCGACAACCAGGTGCTGACGCGGGCGCTGCAATCCATTGCCCGGCATTTCGACATGTTCACCGTCGCGGAATCGGTCGAGACGGCCGAGGACGCCGCCTTCCTGATCGACATGGGCATCGACTGCCTGCAGGGCTATTATTTCGGCGCCCCGACCATCGTGCCGCCCTGGAAATCGCCCAACACAGCCGCCCGGCGCAGCTAAACCCGATTCACCCGGCAGTAGAAACGCCCTGGCCCCCGCGACAACCGTTCCCGCGGCCCCGCCGGCGGGGGTGGGGATTTCCCGACCGATCGGCCGGCCTGCGCGGATCGGCAGGCGGGCTTGCCGGCGCCGCCGCGTGGCCCGCCTGGGCGGACGGGCGCTCAGCCGCCGCGGCGACGGGGCCTGTCGGGGGCGACGCAGCCGCAAGTCCGCTTGACCTCGGGTAACGAAACGGCAAACAGTCTTCCTGTCACCGATATTATCGGCCTATCTGGGAAGGAGCCCCGTCATGACCAAAGCCGTAATCGTTTCAGCCGCCCGCACCCCCGTCGGCAGCTTTCTGGGGTCCTTTGCGAACCTGCCGGCGCATGAGCTTGGCGCCATCGTCCTGAAGGCGGTCGTCGAACGCGCCGGGGTCGATCCTTCCGAAGTGTCCGAAACCATCCTGGGCCAGGTGCTGACCGCCGCCCAGGGCCAGAACCCCGCCCGCCAGGCGCATATCAAGGCCGGCTTCCCGCAGGAATCGGCGGCCTGGGTCATCAACCAGGTCTGCGGCTCGGGCCTGCGCACGGTGGCGCTGGCGGCGCAGCAGGTGCTGCTGGGCGACGCCCGGATCGTCGTGGCCGGCGGCCAGGAATCCATGTCGCTGGCGCCCCATGCCGCCTATATCCGCGCCGGGCAGAAGATGGGCGACATGAAGATGCTCGACACCATGATCAAGGACGGGCTCTGGGACGCCTTCCACGACTACCACATGGGCACTACCGCCGAGAACGTCGCCGCGAAATGGGAGATCGCGCGGGCCGAGCAGGACCAGTTCGCCGTCGCCTCGCAGAACAAGGCCGAGGCCGCGCAGAAGGCCGGCAAGTTCGCCGACGAGATCGTGCCCGTGACCATCAAGTCCCGCAAGGGCGAGACCGTGGTCGATGCCGACGAATACATCCGCCACGGCGCCACGCTGGACGCGATGGAAAAGCTGCGCCCCGCCTTCAGCAAGGAGGGCAGCGTGACCGCCGCCAATGCCTCGGGGCTGAACGACGGCGCCGCCGCCGTGCTGGTCATGACCGAGGACGAGGCGGCGCGGCGCGGGCTGACGCCGCTGGCGCGCATCGCCTCCTACGCGACCGCCGGGGTGGACCCGCAGATCATGGGCACCGGCCCGATCCCCGCCAGCCGCAAGGCGCTGGAAAAGGCCGGCTGGTCGGTCGGCGACCTGGACCTGGTCGAGGCGAACGAGGCCTTTGCCGCCCAGGCCATCGCCGTGAACCGCGACATGGGCTGGGATCCCTCGATCGTGAACGTGAACGGCGGCGCCATCGCCATCGGCCACCCCATCGGCGCCTCGGGCTGCCGCATCCTGAACACGCTGCTGTTCGAAATGCAGCGCCGCGACGCGAAAAAGGGCCTGGCCACGCTGTGCATCGGCGGCGGCATGGGCGTCGCCCTGTGCCTCGAGCGTCCCTGAGCCGAAAAGGCGCGCGCAACTATCTTGCGCGCGCCACGCCAGTTCGGTAACACAATTTCACGACCATTTTCAAAGGGGGACGAAAAATGGCAAAAGTGGCCCTTGTGACCGGCGGGTCGCGCGGCATCGGCGCGGCGATCTCGAAGGCGTTGAAGGAGGCCGGCTATACGGTCGCGGCGAATTACGCCGGCAATGACGATGCCGCCCGCGCCTTTACCGAAGAAACCGGCATCAAGACCTACAAATGGTCGGTGGCGGATTACGACGCCTGCGCGGCGGGCATCAAGCAGGTCGAGGAAGAGCTTGGCCCCATCGCCGTGCTGGTCAACAATGCCGGCATCACCCGCGACTCGATGTTCCACAAGATGACGCCGCAGCAGTGGAAAGAGGTCATCGACACCAACCTGACGGGCCTGTTCAACATGACCCATCCGGTCTGGTCGGGCATGCGCGACCGCAAATACGGCCGCATCGTCAACATCAGCTCGATCAACGGCCAGAAGGGCCAGGCCGGCCAGGCGAACTATTCGGCGGCCAAGGCGGGCGACCTGGGCTTTACCAAGGCGCTGGCCCAGGAAGGCGCGCGCGCCGGCATCACCGTGAACGCGATCTGCCCCGGCTATATCGGCACCGAGATGGTCCGCGCCATCGACGAGAAGGTGCTGAACGAGCGCATCATCCCCCAGATCCCGGTCGGCCGCCTGGGCGAGCCCGAAGAGATCGCGCGCTGCGTGGTCTTCCTGGCCTCGGAGGATGCCGGCTTCATCACCGGCTCGACCATCAGCGCGAACGGCGGCCAGTTCTTCGTCTGAGCCGCCCCCCCGACAGGCAACGGCCCGCGAGATGTCGCGGGCCGTTTCTCATTCCATGGTCGTGGCCTTCGGGCGGGCCAGGCCCGCCCGTGCCGCAGGTCAATGCGACAGGCGCGTGATCTCTTCCTTGAGGCGAAGTTTTTCCTTCTTCATCCGGGCGATGGTGAGGTCATCCGTGCCGGGGCTGCGATGCGCGGCCTCGATGGCGTTCGAAAGTGACTGATGTTTGCGGCGAAGCTCCTGCACATGGGATTCAACCGACATTCCGTCCTCCTCTTGGATTGATCGAACCAAGGGATTGCAGCATAGAATCGTCACATTGTCACCGGAAATTCGGCCCGCCGAGCGAAAGTGCCGCACCCTCGCGCAAAACCGCCTGCGCGGCCTTTGTCAGATCCTCTTCGTCGCCGGAATGTGACGGTTTTGCATGCATGACAAAGGGCGACAGCAGGCGCAGCGGCGCGCGCGCGCCCTTGCGGGCGCAGGCGATGACGCGCCCCGCCTCGCGCCCCTCGCGCGCCGCGACTGGCAGGATCGTGATCGCCCCGGCCAGGGGTGAAAGCGCAGCCAGGATCTCGGCCAGCCGGGCGGCGCGCTGGATCAGCGTCAGCCAGCCGCCGGGCCGCAGGCGGCGCAGCCCGGCCTCGATCCACAGCGGCAGGGGCGTCGCCTCGTGCCGGGCGCGACCGCGGCCGGCATCGGGCGCCGGCGGACCGCCGGTGAAATAGGGCGGGTTGGCGATCACATGGTCGAAGCTTTGGCCGCGCAGGGCGGTGGGCATCCGGGCCAGGTCGCCCTCATGCAGCTCGGCCGGGATGGCATTGGCTGCGGCATTGCGTCGCGCCAGCTCGGCATAGGCTGGCTGCAGTTCCAGCCCGGCCAGCCGCAGGCCCGGCACCCGCACGCCCAGGCAGAGCATCGCTACCCCCGCCCCGCAGCCCAGTTCCAGCACGCTGTCGCCCGGCCGCGCCGGGCAAGCCGCCGCCAGCATCACCGCATCCGCCCCGGCGCGATAGCCGCGCGCGGGCTGGGCGATGCGCAGCCGGCCGCCGAGGAACCCGTCCTCGCGCAGCTCAGTCATGATGGATGCGATTGTCCCGCAGGATGGCGCGCGCCATGAACAGGTCGCGGTCCGCCACCATCAGCCGCCGCGGCAAGATGCCCAGCGAGCCCTCCAGCACGCTCATGTGCTGGTCCAGCGGAAAGGCATGGATCCCCTCGGCCGCCAGCAGGTCGGCGGCGCGGGTGATGAGAAGCGGGTCGGTGGTGCGCAGAAGCTCTTTCATGACATGGGAAAGTTACGCGGCTGTTGCGCATGTGTCCATGGCGTGGCAATGGCTGGCGGCGAAAGGGGATCGCTGATGGGCATGAACGAAAACGTCTCCAAGCCGCTCGACCGGCTCTCCGTGGAACTGGCCGGGGATATGGACCGGGTCAATGCGCTGATCCGCGAGCGCATGGCCAGCCGCCACGCCCCCCGCATTCCGGAAGTGACCGCGCATCTGGTCGAGGCCGGCGGCAAGCGGCTGCGGCCGATGCTGGTGCTGGCGGCGGCGCGGCTGTGCGGCTATGGCGGCGACAGCCATGTGCTGCTGGCCGCGGCGGTCGAGTTCATCCATACCGCGACGCTTCTGCACGACGACGTGGTCGATGAAAGCCAGCAGCGGCGCGGCCGGCCGACGGCCAACCTTCTGTGGGACAACAAGTCCAGCGTGCTGGTCGGCGACTACCTGTTCGCGCGCAGCTTCCAGCTGATGGCGGATACGGAAAGCATGCAGGTCATGCGCATCCTGGCCAATGCCAGCGCCACCATCGCCGAGGGCGAGGTGCTGCAGCTGACCGCCGCGCAGGACGTCTCGACCACCGAGGACACCTATATCCAGATCGTGCGCGGCAAGACCGCGGCGCTGTTTTCCGCCGCGACCGAGGCGGGGGCGGTGGTGGCCGGCGCCGACCCGGCGGTGCAGCGGGCGCTGTTCGACTATGGCGATGCGCTGGGGATCGCCTTCCAGATCGTGGACGACCTGCTGGATTACGGCGGCTCGACCACGACCATCGGCAAGAACGTCGGCGACGATTTCCGCGAGCGCAAGCTGACGCTGCCGGTGATCAAGGCCATCGCCCGCGCCGACGAGGCCGAGCGCGCCTTCTGGGAACGCACCATCGGCCAGGGCCGGCAGGACGAGGCCGACCTTGCCGCCGCGCTGGAGATCCTGCGCCGCCGCGAGGCGCTGGAGGCCGCCCGCGCCGATGCCATCGCCTGGGCCGGCCGTGCCAAGGCCGCGCTGCAAGCCGCGCCCGACCAGCCCCTGCGCCGCATCCTGGCGGACCTGGCGGATTTCGTGGTCTCGCGCCTGTCCTGACCAAGGCCCCCCGCGCAAATGAAAAAGCCCGGCGCATGTGCCGGGCTTTTCCTTTGCCTGAAGCGCTGCCTCAGTTGTTATAGGCGTTCTCGCCATGGGTGGTGACGTCCAGGCCCTGCCGCTCGTCATTGCCCGAGACGCGCAGGCCGATCACCGCCTTGACGATCATCAGCGCGATGAACGAGACCACGGCCGACCAGACCACCGCTACGATCACGCCCAGCGTCTGGGTCATCACCTGGCCGGCGATGTCATAGCTGGCCGAGACCGATTCCGTCGCATAGTCGTAGATGCCCGAGCCGCCCAGCGAGGGCGCGGCGAAGACGCCGGTCAGGATGGCGCCGACGATGCCGCCCACGCCGTGGATGCCGAACACGTCCAGGCTTTCGTCCACGCCCAGCTTGGCCTTCAGGCTGATGACGAACCACATGCACAGGAAGCCCGCGGCCAGGCCGATGACGATGGCGCCCATGGGGCCGACGAAACCGGCGGCGGGCGTGATGCCGACCAGGCCGGCGATGGCGCCCGAGACCCCGCCCAGCAGCGAGGGATGGCCGCGCAGCAGCCATTCGCCAAAGGCCCAGGCCAGCGCGGCGGCGGCGGTGGCGACGGTGGTGTTCAGGATCGCCATGGCGGCGGTGCCGGTGGCCTCCATGTTCGAGCCGGCGTTGAAGCCGAACCAGCCAATCCACAGCAGGCAGCCGCCCAGGAAGGTGAAGGGCAGGTTGTGCGGCGCCATCAGCTCCTTGCCGTAGCCCAGCCGCGGGCCGACGACCAGCGCGGCGACCAGACCGGCGACGCCGGCGTTGATGTGGATGACCGTGCCGCCCGCGAAGTCCAGGTCGCCATGGCCGAAGAGGAAGCCGCCGGGCGCGTCGAAGGCCGAGGGGCCGCCCCACCACCAGACCATATGGGCCATCGGCAGGTAGGAGAAGAAGAACCAGATCACCACGAAGGCCAGCATGGCCGCGAATTTCATCCGCTCGACCGTGGCGCCGACGATCAGCGCCGGCGCGATGCAGGCGAAGGCCATCTGGAAGATGATGAAGACATATTCCGGCACATAGACGTTCGTCGTGAAGGTCTCGGCCAGGGACGAGGTGTCGACGCCGGCCAGGAACGCCTTGGAGAAGCCGCCGATGAACGGGGTCAGCCAGGTCGCCTCCTCGGCCGAGCCGGCGCCGGTGAAGGCCAGCGAATAGCCGAAGCAGACCCACAGGATCGACATGATGCAGAAGACGGTAAAGACCTGCATCAGCACCGACAGCATGTTCTTGGCGCGCACCAGCCCGCCATAGAACAGCGCCAGCCCCGGAATGGACATGGCCATGACCAGGATGGCCGAAATCATCATCCAGGTGGTGTCGCCCTTGTCGACGATGGGCGCCAGGGTCTCGACGACGGCTTCGACGGTCGCCGCCGGGGCCTCGGCATCCTGCGCCAGGGCCGGCACCGCCAGCCCGATCAGCGGGAGGGCGAGCGCCGGGATCATGGGTTTGATCGCGGTTGGTCTCATCATGTTTCCTGCACCTTCTTTCTGCGTTGCAGCAGTTCCATGTCCCGGTCAGGAAACCCGCCGGCCCCGCCCAGGCACAAGGTTTGTGCAGCTTTCGGCCCATCCCGCCCCTCTCCTGCCTGAATTTGGGGCAGGAATGCCGGGTTTTGCGGCCGGAGGCGGCAGTTCACTGATAGGTCATCTCGGTTCTCAAGCCCTTGGCTTTGATGTATGTTGCGCGCCAACGGGCCGGAGCAATCGGCCGGGCAGGAAAGCAGGCATGAAGAAACCGACCGGCAAGGGCCGCATTGTCGCGGACAAGCGCAATTTCGACCAAGCCCCTCAGAAAGCGCAGAAACGAACCGGCGGATCGTCCCCTGGCAAGCCGCCCAGGCGGCAGCGCGGCGGCAATGTGGTGACGCGGGGAATCGCGGGAATCATCGCGCTGGTGTGGCGGGTGGTCTGGGGTTCGTTCTGGCGGCTGGGGCTGACGGTGGCGCTGATTCTGCTGGCCGCCAGCTTCTATTTCTACACCACGCTGCCCGAACCTGCGGCGCTTTTCGACGGCCGTGCCCGCGGTTCCGTCACCATGCAGGATACCGAGGGCCGGGTCTTTGCCTGGCGTGGCGAAACTTTCGGCATGGTCAGCGCCGACAAGATCGCCCCGGTGCTGAAGGACGCGGTGGTCGCGACCGAAGACAAGCGATTCTATCGCCATCCGGGCGTGGACCCGCAGGGCATCGCCAGCGCGATCAAGATCAACATGGCCGCCGGCCGCGGCCCGCTGGAGGGCAACGGCGGCTCGACCATCACCCAGCAGGTCGCCAAGCTTCTGTGCCTGGGCGAGACCTTCGACCCGATCCGCTGGAAGTCCGAGGCCGATTTCGAGGCGGAATGCCGCAAGTCCTCGATCTGGCGCAAGGTCAAGGAAGTGCCCTATGCGCTGGCGATGGAGTTCAAATACTCCAAGCAGGACATCCTGAACATCTACATGAACCGCTCGTACCTGGGCGCAGGGGCGCGCGGCTTCGAGGCGGCGGCGCAGCGCTATTTCGACAAGTCGGCGGCCGAGGTGAACGCGGCCGAGGCGGCGATGCTGGCCGGCTTGCTCAAGGCGCCCAGCTATTTCGCGCCGACCTCGAACCTGCAGCGGGCGCAAGACCGGGCCACGGTGATCCTGGGGCTGATGCACGACCAGGGCTATCTGGACGACAAGCAATTCGCCGAGGCCAAGGCGCAGCCGGCGGTGCTGTCCAAGGCGGCGGCGGCGCGGGCCGGCGGCTATTTCGCCGATTGGGTGATGGAATCCGGCCCCGGTTTCCTGACCAGCGAGACGACCGAGGACGTCACCATCACCACCACCTTCGACCAGCGCGTGCAACGCGCCGCCGAGCGTGCGCTGAAGCGCATCTTCGACGAAAAGGTCGCCGAGGGCTCCAAGGCGCAGGCGGCCGTGGTGGTCATGTCGCCCGACGGCGCGGTGCGCGCGATGATCGGCGGGCGCGACAATACCGCGACCGGCACCTTCAACCGCGCGACCCAGGCCAAGCGGCAGACCGGCTCCAGCTTCAAGCCCTTCGTCTATGCCGCCGCGCTGGACCAGGGCTACAGCCCGAACGACACGGTGCTGGACGCACCGCTGACCATCAACGTGCGCGGCTCGGGGCCGTGGTCGCCGCAGAACTACACCCGCCGCTATTCGGGCGAGGTGACGCTGACCCGCGCCCTGTCGCAATCGCTGAACACCGCCACCATCCGCCTGCAGGAAATCGCCGGCCGCGATGCCGTGCGCCGCGTGGCGCAGGATTTCGGCTTTGCCAGCGACCTGGCCAGCGGCCCCTCGCTGGGGCTCGGCGTGTCGGAATCGACGCTGCTGGCGATGACCGGCGCCTATGCCGGCATCCGCAACGGCGGCACCGCCGTCAGCCCCTATGGCCTGGTCGAGCTGCGCATCAAGGGCGACGACCAGGCGCTGATCGGCCAGGTCGGCGGCATGGGCCAGCGCGTGATCTCGCAAAAGGCGTCGCGCGAGCTGATCGGCATGATGCAGCAGGTGATCGAGCGCGGCACCGGCACCCGCGCCAGGCTGCCCGGCCGTCCGGCGGCAGGCAAGACCGGCACCACCTCGAGCTATCGCGACGCCTGGTTCATCGGCTTCACCGGCCAATATGTGACCGGGGTCTGGATGGGCTATGACGACAACACGCCGCTGAAGGGCGTGACCGGCGGCGGGCTGCCGGCCGAGATCTGGCAGGCGGTGATGACCGAGATCCACGAGGGCCTGCCGGTCGAGCCCCTGGGCAATTTCGCCTTCGATCCCGACAGCGCCGTGCCGCAGGTGGTCAGCACCGGCGGCGAGGGCGCGGCCGATCCGCTGGCCGCCGCGCTTTCCGAGGCGCTTGGCCAGCCTTCGCCGCAAGGCGGCCAGGCCCAGCCCTCGGCCGAGGCCGGACGCGCCCTGCCCGACCCCGGCGTGCAGACGCCCGGCGGCCCGCCGACCTTCCCGGCCGAGACCGTCACCAGCGGCCCCGAGGCCGAGATGCCGCCGCCCGGCACCGACGACGCGCTGACCCAGGCGCTGCGCGGCATCGAAGGGGTCTATCAGCAATAGCAGGAAGGCCGGCCCCTGGGGGACCGGCCTTTTCCTTTGGTGGATGGGGTTTGGCCCCTTTCTGCCGCGCTTGCGCGGGTTTGCACCGTTGCAGCGAGTATTTAAGGAACGAAGAAGCGCTTTTTCATGATCCTGGGCGGCGGGGGGCTCAGCCCGCCTGTTGCAGGTCGGCGGTCAGCGCCGCCAGATCGCCCTTGCGCCGCGCCAGCATCGCCCCGATCTCGGCCCGTTCCGAGGCGAGCATGTTCACCCCCTCGATGATGATGTTGAAATACCGGCTTTTCCCGGACTTGTCCGAGACATGCCACTCCACCTCCATCGGGCTGCGACCCTTGAGATAGGCGACCGAGGTCACGGCAAAGAAGGATTTTACCGGCTTGGCGCCCGTCACCTCGATCTTCGAGCCGATGAACTCGCGGAAGCGCTTGCCGTATTTGCGGCCGATATAGCCCTGGAACGCCTGGCGATAGGCGGCGAACTCGGCCCCGCCCGCCTGGCGCGCCGCCGGTCCCAGCGCCGAGCGGGCGATGATCTCGACATCCGCATAGCGCGCGAAGATCGCCTCGAAGGCGCGATACATCTGCGCCGGGGGTTGGCCGGAGTTGATGACGGCATAGACTTCGGCCAGGGATTTCTCGATCAGTGCCCGCGCCTCGCCGGTGTCGAGCGCCCAGGCGGGCCGGGCGGCGATGGCCAGTCCCGCGCCGACCAGGCCCAGGAACCCGCGGCGGGTGTCATTCGGCATAAGGGTCAATGTGTTCTCCTTCCTCGCCCAGTTCGTGGCGGCGATGCTGCAACCAGATCAGCCGCGTCTGGGCATAACTATCGGCGCTTTCGTGCAGGATGGAATCGACGGAATCGCCGAAACGGCCCCGTTCACCGGCTTTTGAGGCAAGCCGCGCCCCCATGCCGATCAGGTATTGGTCGCGGTTGAGCCAGCCGCGCATCGGGTCGATGGCCAGGTCGACGACGCGGCCCACCGCATCGCGCCCGGTCGAGGGGCCGATCAGCGGCAGTTCCAGATAGGGCCCCTCGCCGACCCCCCAGCGGGCAAGCGTCTGGCCGAAATCCGTATCCTCCTCGGGCAGGGCGAAATCGCTGGCGGCGGGATCGAGGAAACCCGCCATGCCGACCGTGGTGTTCACCAGAAAGCGCAGGGTGCTGCGCGCCGCCGGCCCCGGCCTGCCCTGCAGCAGGTGGTTCACCACCCTGCCCGGCTGCGCCAGGTTCGCGCCGAAATTGCCAAGCCCCGCAACGGCATGGCTGCCGATCCCGCCGCCCTCGCCACCCTCGCCGCCCGACAGGCCGGCGCCCAGCGGCTTGACGACATGCGCATCCAGCCCGCGGTTGAAGGCATGGACCTTGCGGTTCATCGGCTCATAGGGGTCATGGATGCCGTCGCCGTCGCGGTCCGAACAGGCCACCAGCGTCACGGTCGCGACAAGGAGAAGGGAAAAGTTCCATGCAGACAAGCTTTTGATAACCTTCTGAAGCTAAGACTCGGCGGACCAGCGGCGATTCGCCTCGGGGCAGACGGCGGGGCGGCGGCGGACTGTTTCACGGCTGCGCTTTGGGATATGCGCTGGGGCGATTCCGGGCAAGCCCGGTCAGGATGACAAGGAAGGAACCGGCATGGCCTTGCCGCCGATGCGACATGACGGCCAAAGCGAGCTGAAATCCGCGCGCGGACTGGCCTGGCAGCTTTATGCCATGGTCGGCCTGTTCTCATTCGCGGTGAACCTGCTGATGCTGACCGGGCCGCTGTTCATGATGCAGGTCTATGACCGCGTCCTGGCCAGCCGCTCGGTCGAGACGCTGACGGCGCTGTTCCTGCTGGTCGCCTTTCTCTTCGCGCTGATGGGGGTGATCGACCTGGCGCGCAACCGCGTCATGTCCCGCATCGCCGCCCGCTTCCAGGAACGGATGGAGGGGCGGGTCTTCACCGCCGCCTTGCAGGACGGCCAGGCCGCCGGCTCGGAGCTGGTGGTGCGCGGCGGGATGCGCGATCTCGAGGCGGTGCAGCGGCTGATCGCCTCGCCGGTGCTGATGGCGCTGTTCGACCTGCCCTGGGCACCGTTCTTCCTGGCGGCGGTCTTCATCTTCCACCCGATCCTGGGCGCGGTAGCGACGGCCGGCATGGCGGTGCTGGTCGCGGCGACGCTGCTGAACCAATGGCTCAGCCGCGACCTGCTGCAGCAGGCGGGCATCGCCGGCCAGTCGGCCGAGCGCATGTCCGACCTCTACCGCGACGAGGGCGAGCTGATCGGCTCGCTCGGCATGCGGGCGGCGGCCTTCCGGCGCTGGCAGGCGGCGCGCGACAAGGCGACCGAGGCGACGCTGCGCGCCAGCGATCGCGCCACCAGCTTCACCGTCTTCTCCCGCACCTTCCGGCTGTTTCTGCAAAGCGCGCTCCTGGCCGCCGGCGCCTGGCTGGTGCTGCGCCAGGAGGTGACGCCGGGCGCCATGATCGCCTCGTCGATCCTGATGGGCCGGGCGCTGGCCCCGGTCGAGCAGGTGGTGGGCGGCTGGTCCATCGTCCAGCGCGCCCAGGACGGCTGGAAGCGGCTGGCCGAACTGCTCTCGCGCCGCCCGCCTGTCGTGCAGCGCACGCCCCTGCCGCGGCCCGAGGCCCGGCTCGAGGTGCGCAACCTGGCCGTCGTGCCCCCCGGCCAGGGGGCGGCGATGCTGCGCGGGGTCAGCTTCGACCTTGCCCCCGGCCAGGCGCTGGGGGTGATCGGCCCCTCGGGCGCCGGCAAGACCACGCTGGCGCGGGCGCTGATCGCCGCCTGGCCCGTCGCCTCGGGCTCGATCCGGCTCGGGGGCGCGACGCTGGACCAATACGACCCGGACGCGCTTGGCCGGCTGATCGGCTATCTGCCGCAGCAGGTCACGCTGTTCGACGGCACCATCGCGGAAAACATCGCCCGCCTCTCGCCGCAGCCCGATCCGCAGCGCGTCGTCGCCGCGGCCACGGCCGCCGCCGCGCATCGCATGATCCTGGACCTGCCGCAGGGCTACGACACCCGCGTCAGCCAGGCCGGCGGACAGCTTTCCGGCGGGCAGATCCAGCGCGTCGGCCTGGCGCGCGCGCTTTACGCCGACCCGGTGATCTTCGTCCTGGACGAGCCGAACTCGAACCTCGACAACGAGGGATCGACGGCGTTGAACCTCGCCATCCGCACCATCAAGGCCCGCGGCGGCGCGGTCATCATCATGGCGCATCGCCCGGCAGCGATCACCGAATGCGACCTGTTGCTGGTGCTGGACCAGGGCCTGCGCCGCGCCTTCGGCCCGCGCGACGAGGTGCTGAAATCCCTGGTCAAGAACGCCGAGCAGATCGCCCGTGCCCAGGGCCACGGCGGAGGGGTGACATGAACGATCCGAATCAGCCCGCCGAGGCCACGCCGCATCTGCGCGCCCAGCCGACCGCCGCGCCGGCCCCGCATCCGGCCCCGGCGCCACCGCCGTCCAAGCGCCCCGACTGGTCGGCGCGAGGCCCGGTCATCCTGGGCCTGGCGGCGATGCTGGTGCTGGTCGGCGGATTCGGGCTCTGGTCCTGGACCGCGCGCATCGCCGGCGCCGTGGTCGCGCCCGGCCAGGTCGAGGTCGAGCAGCGCCGCCAGGTCGTCCAGCACCCCGATGGCGGGGTCGTGGCCGAGATCCTGATCCATGACGGCGAAAGCGTGACCGCCGGCCAGCCGCTGATCCGGCTGGACGGCGCGCTTCTGGGCACCGAACTCGCCATCGTCGAGGGGCAGTATTTCGAGATCCTCGCCCGCCGCGGCCGGCTCGAGGCCGAGCGCGCCGACCGCAAGCAGATCGCCTTCCCGCCCGAACTGGTCGAGGCCGCCGCCAGCCGCCCCGAACTCGCCGCGCTGATGGAGGGGCAGGCCAGCCTGTTCCGGGCCCGGCTCGACACGCTGGAGCAATCGCTGGGCCAGTTGGCCAAGCAATCCGAACAGGTGCAGGCGCAGATCGGCGGCGTGGACGCGCAGACCCAGGCGCTGGAGCAGCAGCGCGGCTTCATCGCCCAGGAATTGCGCGACCAGCGGTCCTTGCTGGAAAAGGGCCTGGCGCAGGCCCCGCGCGTGCTGGCGCTGGAACGCGAGGCCGCCCGGCTCGACGGGCTTCTGGGCGAGGCGACGGCGACGCGCGCCCGCGCGGTGACGCAGCTGGCCGAAATCGACCTGTCGCGGCTGGAAAAGACCGCGACCCGCCGCGAAGCCGCCGAAACCGAGCTGCGTGAGCTGGGCTATCGCGAGCTGGAACTGGCCGAGCGCCGCCGCGCGCTGGCCGAGCGCATCGCCAGGCTGGACATCCGCGCCCCGGTCTCGGGCGTGGTGCAGGAATTGCAGATCACCACCCCGCGCTCGGTGATCCGCCCGGCCGATCCGATCCTGTTCATCATCCCGCAGGACCGGCCGCTGCTGGTTGCCGCCCGCATCGCCACCATCAACATCGACGAGGTCCACGCCGGACAAAAGGTGGTGCTGCGCTTCTCGTCCTTCTCCTCGCGCACCACGCCCGAGATCGACGGGATGCTCAGCCGCGTCTCGCCCGACACGCTGGTCGACCCGGCGACGCATGTGCCCTATTACCGCGGCGAGGTGACGATCCCCGCCGCCGAGGCCGAAAAGCTGAAGGGTCTGGAACTGGTGCCCGGCATGCCGGTCGAGGTCTATGTCCAGACCGGCGAACGCAGCCCGATGGCCTATTTGGTCAAGCCGCTGACGGATTACTTCACCCGCGCCTTCCGCGAGAATTGAAAAGGCCCCCGACCCCCGTCATTCTTCCTTGCCCAAATATCCCGGGGGAGTCGCGCACCAGCGCGACGGGGGCAGAGCCCCCGCCTTGCCCGCCGCCAACGCAAGGGGCATCAGCATGATGTAACTGCCGGTTGCTTCGCCGTCCGGCGCGTGGATCAGCCTGTCAGGGCTGCGTATGGCGGTGGTGATGGCAATTCCAAACCATCCAGAGACCGCCGTTCCACCGCCACCATTCTCCGGCCCCACTTGCCCCCCTTCCCCGCTAGTTAAGGCTAGCCCTACCCTGGGCCGTCGCGTGCGCTGCCTCGACTGCGCCGGTTCGCTTTGGTCAAGCGTTCCTCGCCGCGCCCGATGTCGACGCGCAACTCTTCAACAATCGGCCTACGGTCAATTATCGATCCGCGCCACGCTGTATGTAACCAATAATGAAGGCTATCGGCCGTTCACGCAGATTGCATCGTTTCGCACGCGTCGGCCTTGCACCGCCGATCGCGGTGATGCCCAGGATAGACAGGATCGATGCAAGCCAGGTTAATCTTGGATTATTGGGACATAGTTACGCTGCGGAGACCCGCCCGGTGCTTTCTGATATACATCGGCTCATATGGATGGGTTTCACGGTGGCCCAGGGAATGCTGCCATCATTCGATGACGGAAAACATCCCGGACCGCCGGGGTTGATCTGCCCGTCGACCCCGCAAACCTGTGACAGCGGGCCTGCGTCAGCGAAGGAAGCGGCGGTGAGTTCCACATCGTTGGTCGAGCCCCGTCCCTCGGGCACTTCATGCCGGCCGATCCCGGACTCAATCCGGCGCCACACGCCCGGCCCGGACCGCCGGGCTGGGCTGGGTCCCGACTTACCACTTGCGCCATAGGCGAAAAACCCCGCCCCGCCGGACCTGTGGGACCAGCGATGCATCCGCCGGGGCCGGCAGCGACGCAGGACCGAGGCGTTGCCCACACGAGCTAGGCTGCCGCCGGCTGAAATCCGGAACGCAGGCCCGGATCCTGCCCGAAGCCAGGTCAGGCGCCGATCAGGTTCCAGAAGGCTTGTGCGGCGGGGCTGAGGTGCCGGTCCCTGCTGTGCATCTTCCTCAGCTCGCGCCAGCTTTCGGGGTCCCGTGGGACAACGAATTCCAACTGCTCGGGGCTGTGATAGATGGCGCTTTCCGGCAAGACCGTGGCGCCCAGCCCGCTGCGGACGAAGGCCAGAAGGGCGGTAGTGTTGCGCGCTTCCAGATTGCAATGCAGCAGCAGGCCGAAAACCAGCTCGGACGCGACCAGGTGGCAAAGCGGGTTCTCGATCAGCGGCTCCAGCTCCAGCAGTTCCCATGACCGGGCGGCACCCGAGCCGACCGCCTGCGAGATCGGCCCGCCCGCCCGGCAGACGATGCCGAGCGCGTCGCGCCGGATCACCTCGCCGATCTGCTGGTCCTCGGCCGAGGTCGAGAGGATGCCGATATCCGCCTCGTCCAGCTTGATGCGGCGGCGGACGGTCGCGGTATCGACATCGCTGATCTCCAGCCGCACATCGGGCCGCTGGCGGCGGAAGCGAGCGATGATCTCGGGCAGCCGGTCCATGGTCGCCGAGGGCACGGCGGCGATGCGCACCAGGCCCGCCGTGGACTTGGCATGCCGGCGGATCGCCGAGGCGCTGCGGTCGAAGGCGTCCAGCGCCCGGTTCGCCTCTTCCAGCACCAGCGCGCCCAGGGGCGTCAGGCGGTTCTTGCGGTCGGTCTCGAACAGCTCGGCGCCCAGATTGTCCTGCAATTGCGACAGCATCATCGAGACCGCCGAGGGTGTGCGGCCCAGAACCGCCGAGGCGCAGCCAAGCGAGCCTGCCTCGGCCACGACCTGAAAGACGCGCAGCATCTCCAGCTTGATCGACATTCAGAAATTCTGAAATAAACTTCAGTTATTTAAGATTAATTGAAACAACCCGGAAGTCTATCTGTTTTCGGCAAATGCAGACCGGAGACAGATCCATGACCGAGACCAGACTCTACATCGACGGCCAATGGCAGTCCGGCGCGACCACGGTGGAAAACCGCAATCCCTCTGACCTGGGCGATGTGATCGGCCAGTTCGCGCAGGCCAGCGCCGGGCAGCTGGACGAGGCGCTGGCGGCGGCGCGCCGCGCGCAGCCGGCATGGTGGGCGGCCGGCATCCAGAAGCGGCACGACGTTCTGATGGCCATCGGCACCGAGCTGATGGCACGGGCCGAAGAGATCGGCCGCATGATCGCGCGCGAAGAGGGCAAGCCGCTGGCCGAGGGCAAGGGCGAGGTCTATCGCGCCGGCCAGTTCTTCACCTATTCGGCGGCCGAGGCTGCGCAACCAGGGCGACCTGGCCGAAAGCGTCCGGCCGGGCATCGAGATCGACGTGCGGCGCGAGCCGGTGGGCGTGGTGGCGATCATCTCGCCCTGGAACTTCCCGGTCGCCACGCCGGCCTGGAAGATCGCCCCGGCGCCGGCCTATGGCAATGCCGTGGTCTGGAAACCGGCGAACCTGACCCCGGCCAGCGCCATCATGCTGGCCGAGATCATCGCCCGGCAGGACATTCCGAAAGGCGTCTTCAATCTTGTCGCCGGTCCGGGCCGCGAGGTCGGGCAGCGGCTGGTCGAAAGCGCGCTGGTCGATGCATCGGCTTCACCGGCTCGGTCCCGGTCGGGCGCGGCATCGCCGCCGCCGCCAACATGACCAAGCTGCAGATGGAGATGGGCTCGAAGAACCCGATGCTCATCATGGAGGATGCCGATCTGGACCTGGCCGTCGCCCATGCGGCCAACGCGGCCTTCGGCGGCACCGGGCAGAAATGCACCGCCGCCTCGCGGCTGATCGTGCATGAGGCGGTCCACGACGCCTTCGTCGAGCGGCTGGTGGCGGCGGCCAGGGCGCCGAAGGTCGGCCATGCGCTGGACCAGGGCAGGCAGATCGGCCCGGTGGTCAGCGAAGGACAGTTGCAACAGAACCTCGACTATATCCGCATCGGCCAGCAGGAAGGCGCCGAACTGCTTTGCGGGGGCGACCGGCTGGAGCGGGCCACGCCGGGCCATTACATGGCCCCCGCCGTCCTTGCCGGCACCCGAAACGACATGCGCATCAACCGCGAGGAGATGTTCGCGCCGATCATCTGCGTCATCCGCGCCGGCAGCTATGACGAGGCGCTCGCCATCGCCAATGACAGCGCCTTCGGGCTGACGGCGGGCATCATGACCCGCAGCCTCGCTCGCGCCAGCCATTTCCGCGCCAACATGCGGGCGGGCTGCGTGATGGTGAACCTGCCGACGGCAGGCACCGACTACCACGTCCCGTTCGGCGGTCGCGGCGCCTCCAGCTTCGGCCCGCGCGAACAGGGCCGCTATGCCGCCGAGTTCTATACCACGGTGAAGACCGCCTATGTCGCGGCGGGGGTGCCGGAATGAGCCGCGCGCCGCTGATCGACGGGCTGCAATATGCCAACTGGTCGGAAGGCATCTTCCGCCAGATGCGCCAGGGCGGGCTGGACGCCGCGCATGTCACCATCACCTATCACGAGACCTTCCGCGAGACGGTGCTGAACATCGAGCGCTGGAACCGCTGGTTCGAGCGTTTCCCCGAACTGATCCTGCACGGCCGCAGCGCCGCGGACATCTGGCTGGCGCAAGAAACCGGGCGCACGGCGATCTTTTTCGGCGCGCAAAACCCGTCCTGCATCGAGGACGATATCGGCCTGGTCGAGATCCTGCATACGCTGGGCCTGCGCTTCATGCAGCTGAGCTACAACAACCAGTCGCTGCTCGCCTCGGGCTGCTACGAGGCCGAGGATACCGGCCTGACCCGCATGGGCCGCGAGGTGGTGGCCGAGATGAACCGGGTCGGCCTGGTCGTGGACATGAGCCATTCCGGCGACCGCTCGACGCTGGAGGCCATCGAGCATTCCAGCCGCCCCATCGCCATCACCCATGCCAATGCGAAAAGCTGGCATCCGGCGCTGCGCAACAAGACCGACGAGGTGCTGCGGGCGCTTGGCCAATCAGGGGGCATGCTGGGGGTGTCGACCTATCCGCATCACCTGCGCAACGGCAGCGCCTGCACATTGCAGGATTTCTGCGACATGATCGCCCGCACCGCCGAGATCACCGGCCCGCAGAACATCGGCATCGGCACCGACCTGTGCCAGGACCAGCCGGATTCCATCGTCGAATGGATGCGGGTCGGGCGCTGGACCAAGGGCATGGATTACGGCGAAGGCGGCGCCGAGGCGCCGGGCTTTCCCGCGCCGGTGACCTGGCACAGCGACAATCGCGATCTGGCGGGCTTTGCCGAGGGGCTGCGCAAGGCCGGCCTGTCCCAGCCCGAGATCGACGGCGTGATGGGCGGCAACTGGCCGCGTTTCTATGCCGAAAGCTTCGGGCCGCTCGACGCCCGCACACCGATCCGGCGGGCGGCCGAATAGCGCCGCCGGCCCGGATTTCTTTGTCCGAGGGAGGAAGGACATGAGCAATCTCGACATTCCACGGGGGATCTCCGGTGCCTGGCGCCGGATCAACCTGCCGCTTCTGGGCATCACGGCAGGCTTCATCCTGCTGTTCTGCCTGCTGGCCGTCGCCGATCTGGCGCGGCTCAGCGCGATGATCGACTGGGGCTTCGCCGTCTCGGCCCGGCTGTTCGGCGTTTACTGGCAGGTCCTGCTGTTCGCGACGCTGGCGATCAGCATCGTGCTGCTGTTCATGCCGGGCAGCGGCGTCAAGCTGGGCGGGCTCGACAAGCCGGAACTCACCACCTTCCAATGGGCGGCCATGATCATGACCACGCTGCTTACCGGCGGCGGCGTGTTCTGGGCGGCAGGAGAGCCGATCGCGCATTTCATCTCGACCCCGCCCTATTTTGCCGGGCCGGACGCCGATCCGCAATCGCTCGCCACCATCGGCCTGGCGCAGGCCTATCTGCATTGGGGCTTCCTGGCCTGGGCGATCCTGGGGTCGCTGACCGCGGTGCTGCTGATGCATTACCGTTACGACAAGGGCCTGCCGTTGGCGCCGCGCACCCTGCTTTATCCGGTCTTTGGCCAGCGTGCGATCCACGGCTGGATCGGCATCGTGGCGGATACCTGCTGCGTGATCGCCGTGGTGGCCGGCACGGTCGGACCCATCGGCTTCCTGGGCCTGCAGCTGTCCTATGGCCTGAACGCGCTGTTCGGCCTGCCCGACAGCTTCGCCACGCAAAGCACGCTGATCCTGCTGCTGGTGACGCTCTACACCATCTCGGCCATCACCGGGCTCGAGCGCGGCATCCAGTTCATGTCGCGCTGGAACCTGATCCTCGCCTTCGGCCTTCTGGTCTTCATCCTGCTCTTCGGCCCGACCTGGGCGACGCTAGGCGTGCCGATGCCGATGGTGTCGCTCAGGGACAGCTCATAGCAGCCGAGATCATACAGGCGCCGGGACACGCCGAGAACGGCGGAAAGGGCTACCTTGCCCTCGTATGGGCAACCCAGCGCGCAGGAGACATAGCCGCGCACGCGCACCCCTGCCGCACGCGCCCCGTCCATCACCGGCGCAAACCGCTGGAAGCTTTCGTCGATGGAACAGTTGATGTTCCTTTGCGAAAAGCTCTCGGATGCCGAGGCGAAGATCGCGATTTCCTCGGCACCGGCAGCCAGCGCCGCTTCCCGGCCCTTGGGGTTCGGCACCAGCATCGGATATGTCAGGCCGGGGCGACGTGGCAGGCGCGCCAGCACCTCGGCCGAGCCGGCCATCTGCGGCACCCATTTCGGCGAAACGAAGCTGCCGGCTTCGATGGTGTTCAGACCCGCGGAAATCAGGCCCTCGATCATGGCCACGCGGTCATCAACGCCAAGGGGCCGCGCCTCGTTCTGCAAACCGTCGCGAGGACCGACCTCGACGATGCGGATAGTGTCATGAAATGCCTCTTTCAGTCAGATTTGAGTTCTCGGCGCAGGAAAGCGCAGAAACGTGGATCAGCCCCATAAGCCACGTTGACCCGCATGGCGGGCCTTCTGCAGGCATCCCGCTCGGTATGGAAGACGCTGGCCGGGGCGATGAAGATGTCTGCCGCGGCCGCACGGCGGCAAAAGGCGGCTTCGTCCAGCGTCTCAGGAAGGGGGACCCAAAGGTAGAAGCCTTGCACCCGCGGCAGGCTCACATCCAGCCCGACCTCGGACAACGCCTGGACCGTCGCCTTCGCCCCCTCCTGCATTCGGGTTCGCAGCCGGCGCAAATGCTTGATATACTGCCCGCTCTCGATCATGTCCGTCACCAGGCGCTCGACATGCGCCGAGGTGGCGACGGTCGTGATCATCTTCAGGTCGACGAGACCGCGGACCAGATCCGGCGAGCCCGCGATATAGCCGCAGTGTCAACGGCGGAGTAAAACCCGGC